>JAWOJY010000214.1:0-11116 GCA_033854515.1 Nitrospirota bacterium | reverse complement strand
TAGCTTTAAGATTGAACTATTGCAGCCAAGTGGATTTTGAAAGATTATGCGTGGAAGCGAATGAAATAGCCTCCATGATTGCCGGATTCTCAAAAGGCCTGTAGTCTTACTTTTTCTTGCTTCTTGCTTCTCACTTCTTACTTCTTGCGTCTCACTTCTTACTTCTTGCTTCTTGCTTCTCACTTCTTGCTTCTTGCTTCTCACTTCTTACTTCTTACTTCTTGCTTCTCACTTCTTACTTCTTGCTTCTCACTTCTTACTTCTTACTCCTCCTCTTCTTACTTCTATCCCTTGTCACTTAAACTCTTCCTTTTTCAGCCCGTACCGCGCCATCTTTTCGTGGAAGTTCTTGATGTTCATGCCGGCGTGCCGGGCGGCCTTGCTCATGTTTCCGCCGTAGATCCTGAGGACCTGGGAGAGGTACTCCTTTTCGAAGCGTCCGACGACATCGGCCTTCATCTTCCGGAAGGGCTGCATGTCTTCCCATAGGGAATCGGGCAGGGCCGGACCCTCCCATGCGCCTGAACGCCTGAGATCGAGGCGGCGGATGGCGTCGCCTTTTTCCATGATCACGGCCCGCTCAATGATGTTTTCGAGCTCGCGCACGTTGCCGGGATAGGAGTACCGGATGAGCGCGGAGAGGGCCTGGGGCGAGATCGATTTGATCTGCTTCTGGTTCTTTTCGCAATACTTCCTGAGGAAGTGGGCCGCCAGGACCGGCACGTCGTCGAGGCGCTCCCGGAGCGGCGGGAGCTTGATAGGCACCACGTTCAGCCGGTAGAACAGGTCCTCTCTGAACATCCGCTCGCCCATGGCCCGCTGGAGGTCCTTGTGCGTGGCCGCGATCACCCTGACGTCGACCTTCACCGTCCGGTTGCCGCCCACCCGTTCCACTTCCCGCTCCTGGAGCACGCGCAGGAGCTTCATTTGTACGGGCATGGACATCTCGCCGACCTCGTCGAGGAATATCGTGCCGCCGTCCGCCATCTCGAACCGTCCGATGCGCTGGCGGATGGCGCCGGTAAACGCGCCCCGCTCGTGGCCGAAGAGCTCGCTCTCGAGCAGGGTCTCCGGCAGCGCCGAACAGCTCACCACGACGAAGGGCCGCTCCTTCCGCCGGCTGTTGTAGTGTATGGCCCGGGCGATGAGCTCTTTGCCGGTTCCGCTCTCGCCCTGGATCAGGACCGTGGCGTCCGTCTCGGCCACGGTGCGGATGATCTGGAAAACCTCCTGCATCCGGGGGTTCCGTCCCAGGATGTTTCCCAACTGATATTTTTCTTCCACTTCCTGACGGAGGTTTTCGACTTCGCGCGAGAGCCTGCGCCGTTCCACGGCGTTCTTCACCTGGAGGCTCAGTTCTTCGTACTGGATGGGCTTGCTGAGGTAGCTGTAAGCGCCGTTCTTCATGGCCTTGACGGCCATTTCGATGGTCCCGTACGCCGTAACCACGATGATCGGGATATCCGGCTGCGCCGTTCCGGGCGTCTGGCCGTTCCGCAGTCGTTCAAGAAAATCCATGCCGGAGAGCCGCGGCATCTTCTGGTCCACGATCGCGACGTCGTAGTCCCGCGCCTCGAGCTTTTTCAGGGCCTCGATGCCGTCGCCCGCGGTATCGACCTCGTAGCCTTCTTTTTTGAGGTTCGCCGACATCACGAGCAGGATGTCGGGCTCGTCGTCGACTATGAGGATGGAGCCTTTCATGTGCGTATTAGGTGCTTATGCCCATAACATCGACAAAAAATTGTCGATCTTTGAATCGAATTCTATACTATGCAAAAAAGACAAAAATTTTCGCGCAAAGTCGCCAAGCTCGCAAAGAAAAGCAAGAATCTCGAATTTTAAACCTTTGCGTCCTCTGCGGTTTTGCGTGAGACGCCTTTTTGTTTTTGCTTTTGGTCCCGGCTGGTCCGGGTTAGGGGATTCTCGTCGTCTCGCGCTTCCCGGGAGATCCGGCTTTACGGGTATCGGGAGCGCTGTCCTGTTCATAGCAGGGTGACGACGCCGTTTGTGGATCTCCGGCATGAGTGGGGAGGCAGAGCAGCACGCGCGTACCTCCCGTCTCGGGCCGCTCCATGACGATACTTCCCCTGTGGTTTTTAAGTACGCGCTGTACGATGGTAAGTCCCAGGCCCGTGCCCTTGGTCTTGGTCGTAAAGAACGATTGAAATATACGCTCGCGGTCTTCATCGGCGATGCCCTGGCCCGAGTCCTGGATGCCGACCTCTATCCACGAACCGTCGCCGGAGAGCGCGGTGGCAAGCCGCAGGGTCCCTCCCTCCGGCATCGCCTCGACGGCGTTTCTTATAATATTGCTGAATGCATGCTCTATCTGAAGCTCATCGGCCCGGATAGCGGGCAGGCCTTCGGTGAGATCGTGCTCGACGGCAATCCCCTGCTCGCGGATGAGATCGCGCAGGGACGCGAGCGCCTGGCCGAGAACGGCGTTGACGTTCACGTTCGAGAGATTGGGCCGCATGGGCTTCGAAACCGTGAGCAGGTTCGAGGCCACCTGGTTGACCCTGATCGACTGCCGCTTGATGAGGCTCGTGAATTTCTGAAGGGTCTCGTCTCCCGCATACTCCGTGGAAAGATAATGGGCCGCGCCGGTTATGGCGTTCAAGGGGTTGCGCACTTCATGGGCCACGCGCGCAGCCATTTCACCGAGCTCCGCGAGCCTGCGGGCGTGTTCGAGCCGGCCGGAAAGCTCCACCTTTTCCGTGACGTCCTTGATATACTCGACAACCTGCACCACGCGGTTCGCCCTGTCCACGAGCGGAAACGTGCTGATCTCAACGACCTGCTCGCCGCCCGCCACGCCCCTGTCGATCTTTTGCAGTGGCAGCTTCCTGGTAACGGAAGCCGGCATGCCGGTGCGAAACGTCTCCACTGCTGGGCAGTCGACGCATATCCCGGAGCCGGACGAGCAGGACTGGTAGCAGTGCTCGCCGATCTTGATGGTTTTCTTGACCAGCGAGGTCATGGATTTGTTCACGGCAGTAACCCTGAAATGGCTGTCGACCACCTGAATACCGTCTGTAATGCCGTCGAAGACCGCTTGCAGCCGCTTCCGCGCATCGGATATCTGGTCTTCCATTTCCTTCTTTCGTGTGATGTCTTCGAAGACGATCACAACGCCCTTATCGACCGACCACGCGGTCCGGCCGAGCGGATAGACGCTGTAACTGACGACGGTCCTGCGGCCGTTTCGCGTCACGAGATCGTATTCGAGATCGACGGCTGCTCCCGCAGCCCAGATGGCATCTGAAAGGCGCTCCCAGAGGGCCCGAAAAGTGCGGTCCTCCTCCTCGGCGTCGAGAACGCGTCCGGCCTCGCTGAACGGTCTGCCGAGGACTTTACCCCGCGACATGCGGAACAGCGATTCAGCCGCCGCGTTGAATACCCTGATGCGGCCCTCACCGTCGAGCGAGATGATCCCGGTGGCGACGCTGTCCATGAGACTGCTCATGTGGCGCGCCTGCTCCTCGATCTCCCTTTCAATCGGGCGCGTTCCCTTCCGCAGGCACCCGAGCATCTCGGTGAGCCGGTTTTTCAGGCAGTTGACGGCGCTCAGACCCCTCTGTTTCGCTTCGGCCAGGGAGTCAAGAATGTGTCTATTGCGTGGCATCATGAGCATTCCTGTCCGTTCCCGACCCGAACTGCGAATAAGAGTGCATGCCGAGCTTCAGCAGGCCGTTCTGGATCAACCGTCGTGCGGACTCCGCCACCCGGGGATCGAACTGTGCCCCCGATTCGCGCTCCAGTTCCCGCATCACCTCCTGGCTCGAAATGGTCCCCCGGTACGGCCGCTCCGAGACCATGGCGTCGATCGTGTCGGCGACGTTGAGAATCCGCGCGCCGATGCAGATGTCCTCTCCGGCGAGCTTCTGCGGATAGCCCTTGCCGTCGTAACGCTCATGGTGCTGGTAGATAGCGTCGATGATCGCAGGGGAAAACCCGATCGGTTCGAGTATCCGGATGCCGTGCGCCGGATGGTCCTTCATGAGGTCGAACTCTTCCCGGCTCAGACGGTCGGGTTTGCAGATGATGCGCTCGCTGATGCCTATCTTGCCGACATCGTGCAGGATGGAAGCAATATGGATTTCTTCAAGGAAGGAGGGGCTCATGCCCAGATCGCGGGCTATGGCGACCGCGTACTTGGCCACATTGGTGGAATGCCACTTGGTATAGGGGTCCTTTGCCTCGACCGCCGCTACGAGCGCCTGGACCGTGCGGAAGTAGCTTTCCCGGAGGTCGTCGTACAGGGCCGCGTTCTCAATGGCCGCCACCACCTGGCTCGACAGGATCAGGACGATCTGAAGGTCGCTCGTCGTAAAGGGATCGCGGGAGAACTTTCCCACGTTGAGGACGCCGAGGACCCTGTCTTTTCCGATCAGCGGCACAGATATGGACGAAAACGGCGTGTCCTCATCGTTGATTGCATCCATAACTTCCTGTTCGGGGTGTTTGCCTTTCGATATGATGAGCGCTTTGCGCTGCTTGAGCACGAGGCCGGAAATGCCCTCGCCGGGCTTGCGCCGGGCCTTCAGCGCAACGTCCGACGGCAGGCCGTGTGACGCCCTGATCACAAGATCGCCGCTCGATTCATCGACGAGCATGAGCGAAACCCTGTTGACCGAGAACTCCTGGACGAGCACATCGGTGATGATTTTGAACAGGTAGGCAAGGTCGATCTCGGTCACGAGGAGCTTGCTGATTTCAAACAGCGGGATGAGCGCTTTCAGCCTGATGTTCTCTTTCTGGAGCCTGCGGCGCGTCACTGCGCGGTCCACGGCTGTTAACAATTCCTCATGGGTGAAGGGTTTGAGCACAAAGCCGTCGACGCCCCTCATCAAAGACTCTATGGCGGTGTCGAGCGTCCCATGCCCGGTAATGAACACAGTGACGATGTCCTGGTTGAGTTTCTTGACGCGCTCGAAGAGCTCCAAACCGTCCATGCCGGGCATCTTGATGTCCGTTAGGAGCAGGTCGATGTCGATACGATTGAGTTCTTCCAGCGCCGCATCGCCGCCCGGAACGGCCGTAACCTGGTATCCCTCTGCGGTCAGAACGTGAAAGCACAGATCCCGTATCATTTCCTCGTCGTCGACTACCAGTATTTTTTCACCAGACATGCTCTGTTCCGTCTCCCAAATCCGGATTTATTTTCAAATTACAAGGACATGATACACAATCCCGGTGATCGAGACAAGCCTTCTTTCACGGAGGAGAGGCCTGCCCGTCGGCATCCTATGCGGGAAGTATCTATTCTGTTCGGGAATGCGGCCGGCCGGAAGTTCCTGTCGCTTAAACATCTTCGAGGCTGCGTCTCCTGCTTCTGTTTCTCACAGCCCGCCTGTTCCAAAAACAGAAAGACGGACGTACAATAAGAGACTGATTTCAGGTTACACGTGATTACAGCGTTTCCCGCTCCCTTACGCCTGACGCGATACGCGGTCCTGACGGTGCAGCGGCAGCAGAACACGAAAGACGCTTCCCTTGCCGACCTCGCTTTCAATCTCTATCCTGCCTCCGTGGTTCTGGACGATACGATAGCTTATAGAAAGTCCGAGGCCGGTGCCGTCACCTTCTTCTTTCGTGGAAAAGAACGGATCGAATATCTTGCTTTTGATTTCCTCGGAGATGCCGATGCCGGAATCCGCAAACTCGACAACGGTCTCATTCTGTAGCGTGATGCCTGCGCGTATGCGAAGTGTGCCCCCCCGGGGCATGGCCTGCAGCGCATTATTGATGATATTGATAAAGACCTGTTTCATTTCGTTCGAATCCATGTTCACGATAAGCGGGCTGCTGTCGTACTCTTCACAGATGTTCACCGATGCGGCTTCTGCAGCCCCCTGAACGAAGGCGACTGTCTCGCGGAGCGGCAGGAGCAGGTCGGCCGGCTGCATCCAAGATGGTCTCTGGCGGGAAAAATCGAGCAGGTTCCGGATGATCTTCCTGACCCTCAGGGTCTCCTGTTCCATCATCTGGAGCATCCTTCTGGGCGACTCCTGCAGATCGAGAGTTTTTAAAAGATGGCTCGCGTAGCCGAGCACGCTCGTGAGGGGGTTGTTTATTTCGTGTGCAACGTTTGCGGCAAGCTCGCCGATTGCCGCCATCTTGGCAGAGCGCACGAGCTGCCCCTGTGCGCTGTTCAGTTCATCTATCTTGCCGTGCAGGTCGGCATAGAGAGAGGCGTTCTGCAGCGCGGCGCCCACGAGATTGGAAAAAACCGTAAAGAGCCTGAGGTCGTGCTTGTCAAAGCATGTACCGCTTTTTTTGTTGATCGCCGTCAGCAGCCCCATCATCTTGTTCGATGACCACAGGGGTACGGCCATCACGCATCTGATGCCGAGCGACTTCATCTCTTCTCCGCTCAGCCTGAAATCGGACTGGGCGTCCGAGACGAGGAGCGGCGTTCCATAACTTACCAGCCAGTTGTAAATGCCGCCTGCTTCCACGGGCATATCGAGCGCTGTGAGGGCGTCGGCAAGGCTTCCGAACACACCGAGGTACTTGAGCACCTTCTTCGAATTATCCACGACCGATAAAGCAACGGTGTCCGCCCGAACGAGATCCTCGGCACGGCCGGCGACCTTGACAAGAAGCGTGTCTATCTCCAGACTTTCCATGAGATCGAGGCCTGCCGTATGAAGAATGAAAAGGTCCCGGTTGCCCCGTGAGAGACTTGCCTCCCGCTGCTTCAAGGTAAGAGCCATCTGATTGAAGGCGTCGCCGAGCTTACCGATTTCACCTCGTCCTCTGAGGGGGATCGGCGTGTCCCAGTTCTGCTTGCTCAGATTCGCGGCCGCCTTACTAAGCTGCGAGATCGGCCTGGTGATGCCGAGAGCTATGATCCGGCTGAACACCAGACCGACCAGCAGGCTGCCGAGGAGCGCGAAAACGGCCTTTTTCATCATGGCCGAAATTTTTTTTTCATATCGCGCGCCGGATATCCCGAGGCGGATGAACCCGACCCTGTCGCTGCCAGCCATAACGGGATATGTCAGCTCATAGACACCGGTTTTTTTAAAAAGCGAGATTGGCCCTGTTGATTTCAATGCGTCGCGGCCGAGGGATACATCATCAAGCGCCGCTTTGTTTTCCGACGGGAGAGTGTAGAAATATGAGGCCCTGTCGAAGAACACGACCGTGGAGCTGCTGCCGATCAGCAGTTCGCCGTTGTGCTTGTATACCATCAGGTAGAGCAGGTCTGCGCCGGAAAGTCCGTCGTTGTCTGCGGCAAAACGCGCTTCGAGTTTTTTGTAGATTTCGTATCGGTTCGCCGTGATAATGTCGTCGGCCGTGAGGAAGGACAGTTCCCTCGCCAGGGATATGGCCCGGCCGCGGATTTCGGTCTCGATGGCATGCTTGCCTTCCCAGAAAAAAAACGCTCCGACGAAAATCGCGACCAGGATGAGGGCTATGGCCATAAAAAACGATATCCAGCACCCCACTCCACCCAACCATACTGAAGCATGCCCCCAACGGGCGATGAGTGCAGAGTATATGCGTTTTACGCTTTTCATAGGACTCGCACGGCCAGGCTGATAAAAAATCGATTTTGCATTGTAACATAAAAGCAACCTACTGTAAACGCAATAAAAAAGGCAAGGGGGATGCCCTTGCCTTTCGTGCCTTCATTATCGGATTGAGAGAAGATTGTTACGCCTTAGGCTTTTCCTTCTGCGCTTTGGTTTCCACGGCCTCTTTTTTCTGCAGCTCGACGAGCTCAATGACCGCCATAGGCGCTGCGTCACCAATCCTCGTGCGGGTGGGCACAATTCTGGTATAGCCGCCGTTCCTGCCTGCAAAACGCGGAGCTATGTTGGTAAATAGCCCGCTTACCACCCGTTCATCATTGATGAAGCTGAGCGCCTGGCGCCGAGCATGCAAGTCGCCCCTCTTGGCAAGGGTGATCATCTTCTCGGCCAGTGGCCGCACTTCTTTCGCCTTGGCCGTGGTAGTCTCGATTTTTTCGTTCTTGAGCAGTGCCGTCACGAGCATCCTGAGGAGCGCCTTGCGGTGCCCCGAATTTCTTCCAAACTGTCTGCCTGCACATCCGTGTCTCATATGCCTATCCCACCCTGCCTTGAAAGATTAGAGAATAGAAATTGATCCGTTAAGCAATTCTTCAACGCATCAATATCGGTCCCGAGTGAGTTACCCTTCGCTCGGTTTTTCTGCCAGAAGTCTTCTCGCTTCGGCGACGATGGAATCATCGACTTTCATGCCGAGGCTGAGCCCCATATCAGCGAGGATCTCTTTTATTTCGTTCAGAGACTTCCTGCCGAAATTCTTGGTTTTGAGCATTTCGCTTTCGGTCTTCTGCACCATCTCGGCTATTGTCTCGATGCCGGCATTCTTGAGGCAGTTGGCCGCACGCACTGAAAGCTCCAGTTCGCTCACGCTGCGGAGCAGGTTTTCATTGAAAGCCGGAATCTTCTTGGTTTCCTCTTCGGCTTCCGGAACCTCCTCTTCCTCCTCGGGAAGATGGATAAAGATACTCAAGTGATCCTTGATCAGCTTCGCAGCGTGTGCGACGGCATCATCGGGCCGGATGCTCCCGTCGGTCTGGACTTCCAGGACAAGTTTGTCATAGTCCGTTTCCTGCCCAACCCGCGCGTTTTCGACCTTGAAGTTTACCTTGCGAATGGGAGAGAAGATGGAGTCGATGGGAATCACACCGATGGGTTGGCCAGGCTCCTTGTTCTTCTCCGATGGAGCGTATCCTCGGCCGCGCCGCGCCTTCATTTCCATGTCAAGCTTGCCGTTCTTGTCTATGGTTGCAATATGGAGGTCGGGATTGAGGATCTCGACCTCCGCGTCGGATTCGATGTCCTTTGCCGTCACTTCTCCCGGTCCCTTTGCCTTGATGTACAGTATCTTGGGTTTATCCGTATGAAGCTTCAGCCGGACTTCCTTGAGGTTCAAGATCAGGTCCGCCGTATCATCGACGACTCCCGGAATGCTCGAGAACTCATGCTGCACGCCGCTGATCTTCACCGAGGTGATCGCAGACCCCTCGAGGGAAGAAAGAAGGACACGCCGGAGCGAATTACCCAAGGTAGTACCGAAGCCTCTTTCAAGCGGTTCCGCAACAAACTTTCCGTACGTATCCGTTATCTTCTTTGGATCATATTGGAGCTTTTTGGGCATTTGGAAGTCTTTAACTTTTTTGAGCATATTCCCTCCATAACGGAGTGAAAACCTTTTATATTGCTGAACACGTCCTGAAACGGCACCCGTTGATCCGGGCGATGCACGCCGCCAGTCCATCATGCAGCAATTTCTCTACGTTATTTTATTTTGAATACAATTCTACTACGAGTTGTTCTTTGACCGTGGGCATGGTGCTCTCCTCACGCGTCGGGAGCGATAACACTTTGCCCTTGAACTGGGCACGATCGATCTCAAGCCATGACGGGAATCCCCTTCGCTCCACTGATGCAAGCATCTGCTGAATATGTTCAATACCCTTGCTCTTTTCGCGGAGTTCGATCACGTCCCCGACTTTGAGCAAATAGGACGGGATATTAACCTTTCTGCCGTTCACCAGGATATGTCCGTGACGTACCAGTTGCCGGGCCTCTTTCTTTGATCCCGCGAAGCCCATCCGCTGGACGATATTGTCAAGCCTTCTTTCGAGCAGCTGCAACAGGTTGTCGCCGGTAACACCCTTCATCCGTTCGGCGCTCTCAAAATAGCCGCGAAACTGGCTTTCGAGCACTCCGTACAGTCTCCTGATCTTCTGTTTCTCTCTGAGCTGGAGACTGTATTCAGACTGCTTGGACTTAGCCTGGCCGTGCTGTCCGGGAGGGTAATTTCTTCTCACCACACCGCACTTGTCGGTATAACACCGTTCGCCTTTGAGAAAGAGTTTCATTCCCTCTCTCCGGCAGAGCTTGCAGACTGCTCCTACATATCTTGCCAAGTGATGCCTCCAATCCTCGCGTCGCGAGTATTGTAAAATGAAATTGTAAATGTTGAATTGCAGATATAATACAAATATTCAGTGCCTGACCATCAACATGCACAGCAACGTCTGTTGCTTACACCCTTCTCCTCTTGGGCGGCCTGCATCCGTTGTGGGGAATGGGCGTCACGTCCTTGATTGCAACGATCTCAAGCCCAGCTGCCTGGATCGCCCTGATCGCGGCTTCCCGACCTGCACCGGGGCCTTTGACGAATACTTCAACCTGCTTCATGCCGTGTTCCATGGCCTTTTTGGCCGCCACATCGGCAGCGAGCTGCGATGCAAACGGCGTGCTCTTTCTGGAACCCTTGAAACCCTGATTTCCGGCGCTTGACCAGGTAATAACATTACCCGTCGTGTCAGTAATCGTTACGATAGTATTGTTGAATGACGCATGGATATGCGCCACTCCGTTGGCCACGTTCTTTTTTTCCTTGCCCTTCTTGGCCATGTTTCCTCCTCAGATTGAATCGACCCCCGGCATGGTATCGGCGTTACTTCTTCGCCAAACCTTTCTTTTTGCCCCTTCCCGCCATTGCCGATTTCTTCGGCCCTTTGCGCGTCCTTGCATTTGTCCTGGTTCGCTGGCCACGGACCGGCAGGCCCCGACGATGACGGAGCCCACGATAGCTGCCGATATCCATCAGCCGCTTGATATGCATCGAGACATCCCTGCGCAAATCGCCTTCAACGGTGTAGTCGCGCTCAATGATGGCGCGTATTTTGACAATATCGTCCTCCGTAAGGTCTTTGCTCCTGACATTCGGATCCACGCCGGCCTGTGCAAGAATCTTTTTTGCCGCCGGCCTGCCGATGCCGAAAATGTAGGGAAGGGCGAATTCTATTTTTTTATCTTTCGGTAGATCTACTCCTGCAATCCGTGCCACGTTTCCTCCTTGCGTCGAGACGAATCCTATTCGAAATGGTAAAACCTGAACGACATTCCCTATCGCAGAAATCCGGCAACTTTGGCTTAAATTTTGCGTTCATTTACGATTCCGAATCAGGATTTCTCCTCATCCCTGCCGCTGCTTGTGCCGCGGGTTTTCACAGATTACCCGTACGACGCCTTTGCGGCGAATGATGCTGCATTTACTGCAAATTCTGCGAACTGAAGAACGAACTTTCATGATCAATACA
>JAWOJY010000213.1:0-2937 GCA_033854515.1 Nitrospirota bacterium | reverse complement strand
TTCGCCCACGCGGAGTATACGGGATACGGGAAGGTGGCCCCGGCGCCATTCAGAGCCTCTGCCGCATGCAAGGTTGTAAAAGAGAGTCCTAATACTGCCGTTACGATGACTGCTGCTGCGAATAACTTCTTCATTTTTTCCTCCTTAAATAAAAGTGATGATAGCTTATACCATGGGATCGTTACAATTCTGTTACAATTTTATTTTTTTGTTGTTTCCCCCCTTTCTATTTTTTGTAGTACTTTTTCCCGTCTGCCGTATTCGTAAGCGTACTTCCCGCTTCCCCGCTGCTTACTGAGGCGCCCTCTCGACTTCACAACAAGAGATGACAAGACTCAGCACAGCAACTATCTCCGGATTATTCGTCCGTGCAGACGCAATCCGTGAAGGAAAAAGCTCCCTTGCCGCTGAGAACGGCTCAGCATTTCTTGCAGCGGACATCTACAGGATCTTGCCGCGTCTGCCTGCATGAACATTCCAGTTTATCCGACGGCGCCACAGGAAGAGAAATATCGACAATCGTTCCTTCTCCGACTTTGCTCGAAACGCACATGCTGCCGTCCAGCAGCTTTACGAGGTTCTTGGTTATTTTGAGGCCGAGCCCTGACCCCGAATGTCCATCGATCTCTTCATCATGTTGAGAGGAGGCGAAGACCGTATCGACTTGTTCTGTGGTCATCCCCCTTCCCGTATCTGTAACGGTCAGTCTGATCCGGTCTTCGTCTTTATTGAGGATCAGGGCAATCCGCCCTTTGTCTGTGAATTTTGCCGCATTACTTACAAGCGCCGTCATGATTCGTTTCACCTTAGCCGGGTCGGAAAAAATTACAACAGGACTGGGAGAAGCGGCATCCATCACCGTGACCGGTTTTTGTCCGATGATCAGTCTCGCCGTCTGTGAGATTTCCTGAAGAAGAGCTACTACATCGAAGTATTCATAGGTCGCCTCCACCTCTCCTGTCTCCAGCTTTGCAAGATCGAGAATGTTTGCGAGTGTGGACGACAGGTTGGCCGCTTCGGACGTGAGGACCGAGAGACGGTATTGTAAGCTTTCCATCTCTCCCTTCTCGTAAGCCACCCGCATCAGCTCCGCCATCCCGAGGATCTCGTACAGCGTCAATCCTGCCTCACGGGTGGCCCTGGTAATGATGGGCGAGTTTAACCATGCTGAATTGCCGGATGCAGGCCGCTTCGCATCGACGGCCATCTTCATTGAAGGCAAAAGCGTATACACAGGGGAGAGGGTTATGTGTTTCCTGAAAGACGGTAACTTATTTTGTGCAGTATCCATGTTCATCTCCTTTGGCAAAGCACATCATTCGATATTGGTCTGCCGCTTCTCCATCCTTAAATAAAAAATCTTTGCCAGCAGAAGGCGGGCTAAATATCCCCGTATGCTGCCGATCGAAAAAATGAGAATGGTGCCAATGCCCACTAAAATTAGTTCCGCCATTCTAATAGCTATCGAGTATAAAAGTTGCGCTCTTTGCTGCGGTACAGGTACGCTCCAAGCTCTTTTCTACTGTTCGGCCTTTTCACAGCGTAATCTCACTTGACGGCCGTCCTGCTTCCTGCGGGAGAGCATTTTGTTTCTCCGCCCCTGGTTGCGTTCCTAACAGCAGAGTAAGCGCGGCAGCCAGAAGCAAGAGAGAATAAAAAGTGAGAAAGCGCCATCCGGCCGTTACCAGTCCGATGGTGCCCTGCGGGAGAAAGGCGCGAAACACGAAGGAGAACATCACCTCGGCCCCCCCTACGGCACCCGGCGTAGGAACCACGGTCATGAGCGCGAAGACAAATACCTGGAGCGCCATGAACAGAACAGGACGGACAGGAATACCCATGCTCACGAGCAACAGGGAGATTATGGAATAACGGCATATCCATTGAAGCGACGTCAAGGCTATGGTCATCGCAAAAATGGATTTCCCCTCACGAGCGATCCGGCGAAAGATTGTTATGAAGTTGTAATACGCAGACCGCATCCTCTCCCCCAGCGTAGCGAAGCCCGATAACCAAGAGATTGCGGTCCTTATTTTTCTTGTCAACGCAAAGAGGAGGACGCCGATGCAGATGCAAACGCAAACACCTCCCAGCAGCGTTTGAAGCGGCGGGTGACGTAGACCTGCCAGTACGCTTCTGACCGCGGGCAGGTTCCATGCAGATGAAATTGTCAGCGCTGAGGGCACCATAATCAAAAAAAAGACAGCGTCCTCCATGTTTTCGAGCACGGAAAAGGACAATGCGGCGGCGCCGGTGAATCCGTGACGCATCAACATTGCGATTCTTACGGCGCTGCCTCCGATCAGGGGCGGACTCACAGCGGCTCCGAGTTCGGCGCCGATAGAAATCTTAAACGCAGTCATATAGGGTATACTTTTCCCGAGAAACCTGCTCCACATGAACAGCCGAAGTGAGCCGGTGAACCACGGCACGATGCTGAGCACCATGGCGAGAGCGAAGTACCACGGGGAAAAATGCATGAGGGACGCAAGCACGTCGCGGTCGCTCGTGAAGAGATAAAAAATGATGTTACCGATAATGCCGACCGGTATGAGAAAAAACAGTTTCTGAAAAAGCCGATCCATCCACTCCGGGCTGCGCAGGGCCGATAGCGTCACAGTTTCTGCGGCGCCGTTCGCTTTGTCAGGCAAAGTGTGCATATTTGTCAAGGTTAGCGTGCTGATGACAGTTAAGAAACTGTCGGGCGCCGTCTTTGATCGAGTACCACTCAAGCATTTTGGCTCGGTCTTCCTGTGGTCGACCATGATCAAACCGTCGTGTGCTATGCAAAGCGGGCGCGGATTACGTCTGTGATACGGTACCCCCAGGACCAGAACCCGGTTTGCGGACAATGTGACAAGCGGGAATCTTTGCCGATAAGGTACCGGTTCCCGCGCCAGGCTACCGTTGGGCTCACGAGCGGCACAAACCACACAA
>JAWOJY010000212.1:0-7045 GCA_033854515.1 Nitrospirota bacterium | reverse complement strand
TCCCCGGAGGCGCCGAAGATGACCAGTGCGGCGGGGCCCGGTACTTCGATTTCGCAGTTCTCCACCCTGAAGTATTCTTTTTTCGGTACGGCCGGCTCCGCAGCCGGTTGTATTGTTTCCTGCACGGGATCGTCCATATGGCCTTCCCCCTGTCTCACGCGATCAGCGCGTTCCAGTCCGCGGAAAACCGCTCCATGCCCTTGTCGGTCAGGTCGTGGCGGATGTCGTAGTCTTCCCATTTTTTCGTGAGACTGATTTCCTTGTACGGTATGGGCTTCAGCCCCTTGACCGGGTACGCGTAATGCGGGGAAGGAAGAGCAAGTTTCCTTTCCGCCCATTCGACGAGGATCGGGTACGGCACGGTCGCGATGTCGGAGCCGAGCTTGAGCGCGTACAGGAGATGGTCGATGTTCCTGACGCTCGCCGTCAGCACTTCCACATGTCCGTCGCCCTGCGCGTACATGCAGATGATGTTGGCGATCAGGTCCATGCCGTTCTCGCCGCGGTCGTCGAGCCTGCCGATGAAGGGAGAAACGAACACCTGCCCCTTCTTCGCGCCCCGCGTCGCGGCATGGACGGCGGCAGCTTGTTCCTGGGAGAAACAGAGGGTCATGTTCACGCGCAGCCCCTCTTTCACTGCCAGTTCCGCCGCCTTCAGCCCCTCGCTCGACGTGGGAAATTTGATGTGGGCGTTCGGTATCCAGCCGAACATCTCCCTTCCCTCCTGGAGCATTGCCTCGGCAGGCGTACGCCCGTCGGCGTAGACCTCCACCGAGACCGACCCGTTCGGTATGAGACCGGAAACTTCCTTCACCACGCCGCGGTAGAAGTCCAGAATTTCTTTTTCAGTGAACTTGCGCCCCTGCTCGAACCGCGCGCGGGCGTCGGGATTTTTCGAAATGAGCGTCGGGTTCGTGGTCTGTCCGTCGAGAAAACCCAGGCGCTTCAACAGGTCCCGCGTCTCGCCGGGATTCCCCCCGTCGAGGAATATCCTCGTTTTAAGGTTCTCCGGTCTCATAGAATCTCCTTCACCTTCTTCACGATCGTTTTTCTCGATATCTCCTCATAGTCGAGAAGTTCATCGGGCTTTCCGCTCTTCGGTATTTTCCGCACCGCCAGCGAATAGACGGGCACGGCCGTGTCGGCGAGAGCGCTGCGGACCGCCTCCCCGAGCCCGCCCTCGGCGTAATGGTCTTCGACCGTGATGATCGAGCGCGTGGCGCTTGCCGCGTCGTCGAGCGCTTTCACGTCAACGGGTTTGATGCTGTAAAGGTCGATCACCCGGATGAATATGTCTTCTTTTTTCAGTTCTTCATAGGCGGCGAGCGCCTCGTGGACCGTAATGCCCGCGGCCACCACGGTGGCCACGTCGTCCTTGTTCTTCCTCAGCACCTTGCTCCCGCCGATGCGGAAGGCCTCGTCGTTGCGGTAGATAACGGGCGTCTCTTTCCTCGTGGTGCGCAGGTACACGATCCCCCGGCGCTTCGCCGCCTCCTCGACCAGCTTCTCCGTGGACACCGCGTCCGAGGGATAGAGCACCACGCCGTGCAGGATCGTCCTGAACATGGCGATGTCTTCGAGTCCCATCTGGGACGAGCCGTCTTCGCCTATGGACACGCCCGCGTGGGACCCGCAGAATTTTATGTTCGCCTCGGAGTACTGGCTCATGCGGATCTGGTCGAAGGCGCGGGTCATGAACGCCGCGAACGTCGAGACAAAGGGCATCTTGCCCCGCACGGAAAGCCCCAGCGCCGCGCCGACCATGTTCTGCTCGGCGATATACATCTCGAAGAAGCGCTCGGGGTAGGTTTTCTTGAATATCTCGGAAAAGGTCGAGTTGCTCACTTCCCCGTCGAGCGCTATCATGTCGGGAAACTGCGGGTAGATCCGTTCGAGCGCCGTGCCGTAGGCATGCCGCGTGGCGACGGGCTTGTCCTGGGCGTACGAGAGGGGCTTCGCTTTTGCAGAAGCCTGCGCCGGAGGCTTCACGTCCTCGGGCGTGGGTATTTCACCGCGGACGGTTTTGTCGACCTCGCCGAGTTCCTCGAGCGCCTTGTCGAGTTCCTCTTTCTTGAGCGCCTTTCCGTGCCATCCGTTTTTGTCCTCGATGAACGACACGCCCTTGCCTTTTATCGTTTTCGCGATGATCATGACCGGCTTGTCCTTCACCTTCGCGGCCTGTTCGTAGGCCGTGAGGATGTTGGGAAAGTAATGTCCGTCTATGACGATGGGTTCCCAGCCGAAAGCCGCCGTTTTTTTCTTGTATGCCTCGAGATCATGGCCGTACATGGTCTCGCCGCGCTGCCCGAGGCGGTTCACGTCGATGATCCCGACGAGGTTGTCCAGTTTGTAGAATGCCGCGATCTCCATGGCCTCCCACTGCGAGCCCTCGGCCATTTCGCTGTCGCCGAGGAGCACGTATGTCCGGTACGGGAGTTTGTCGACGTATTTGGCGTTCAAAGCCATGCCCACGCCGATCGAAAGCCCCTGCCCCAGAGAGCCCGTCGCCGCTTCGGTGTAGGGAAAGGCTGTTGTCGGGTGTCCTTCCAGCGGACTGCCGAACTTTCTCATGGTCATGAGCTCCTTTTCTGACACCGCACCCGTCGCCGCCCAGAGGGAATAAAAAAGCGGAGAAGCATGGCCCTTGGAAAAAATAAGCCGGTCGTTGTTGGGGCGCCCGGGGTTGTCCACGTCGTACCGGAATGCCCCGCTGAAGAGAAGTCCGGCCATAAGGTCCGCGGCCGACAGGGACGACGTCGGGTGGCCCGATCCCGCATGGGTGGTGGAAACAAGGCTGTAGTAGCGGATAAGTTTTGCGAGCTTTTCAAGTTTCTGCATGTCTGCCATGGAAAGTCTCCGTTCAAAAAAATATGGATTAAACAGCGCACATCATGAGGATTTATAAGCCTAACCCGGAGTCGAAACCAAAATTGCCACGAAGACACAAAGGCGCAAAGAAAATTAAAATCGATCAGCCGCGAAGAGGCACTCCCTGCATTCGCGTTACCACTCGTAAGCGCTGGGTGCAGGCAAAAAGCACAGGAAATTCTATTCTTTTTTGCGTCCCTTGCTTGTGCCCGCGTCTTGGCTACAGCAGGGTACGCCTTTTTGCGGCAAGAATTCTTTCCGTTTTTGTGACGAATTTCATTCGTAATGCGGCGAAATGATAATTTATTTTTTCACGCTCACTTCATGCCCGCCGAACTGGTGCCTCAGAGCGGAGACGATCTTGCCCGTATAGCTCGGGCTCTTCTGGGACTGGAGGCGGAAATCGAGCGCCTCCTTGATGACCGGCGCGGGTATGCCGAGCTCCCGCGCCGCATCGACCGTCCACATTCCTTCGCCGCTCTGCGCCACGGAACCGGAAATCTCCTGCAACTCCCGGCCGTACTGCTCAAAGGCCGTTTTCAACCACCCGACGAGCCGCGACTCGATCACGCTCTTGTGATTGTATAATTCCGCGATATCGGCCAGTTTTAATTCGAAGGGCGACGCCTTCAGCACGGCAAAACCCTCGGCAAGGGCCTGCATCATGCCGTATTCGATGCCGTTATGGACCATCTTCACGAAATGGCCCGCTCCCGACTTTCCCATGTAGCCGTAGCCTTTTTCGACCGCGAGGTCCCGGAAGAGACCCTCGAATTTTTGGAACACCTCTCTTTTCCCGCCGACCATAATGCACGCGCCGTTCCGGGCGCCGGACGGACCGCCGCTCACGCCCGCATCGAGAAAGTCCACGCCTTGTGCTTCGAGCTCCTTCGCACGCCGCATCGACTCCTTGTAAGGAGAGTTCCCGCCGTCGATTACCGCATCTCCTTTCTGAAGGTGCGGGGTAAGGTCTTTCAAAATTACGTCTACGGCCTCATGAGAGACCATCAGCCATATGAGCCGCGTCCGACCGAGTTCGAAAACCAGGGACTTCAGCGAATCCGACGGCCGTGCGCCCTCGCGCGCGATCTTCCTTACAGGCTCCGGGCTTCTATTGTAGACCGTCACGTCGTGCCCCTTTTCCAGGAGCCGTTCGACCATGTTATATCCCATTTTCCCGAGGCCGACATAACCGAGTTTCATGGAGAACCTCTTCGCATTCACCGGAATACAGACGGCAATCCGCCGGAGCCGTTTACTTCTTCATGAATTCTTTTTCAATTGCTTCAACCTTCCCGACCCTTCTGACATGCCGCTCGGCCCCGGAGAAAGTCGCGGAAAGATAGACGCGAACGACGTCCTTGGCGAGTTCCGGACCCACGACGCGCGCGCCGAGACAGAGAACGTTCATGTTATCGTCCTCGACGCCCTGGTGGGCGGAAAAAGTGTCATGACACACTGCCGCACGGATTCCCGGGAATTTATTCGCCGCTATTTCCGCGCCGACCCCGCTGCCGCAGATGAGAATCCCCCGTTCCGCTTTTTTCGCGATCACTTCCCGGGCAACGGCCCGCGCATAATCGGGATAGTCGACTGGGGGGTTTTCGCTGTCGGTCCCGAGATCGTTCACCGTGTGGCCGAGTTTTTTCAGAAAGTCGACAACGACCTGCTTTAAACGGTAACCTCCGTGGTCAGCTCCGATAGCAATTACCATAGCTCACGTTCTTTCCCGCAAACGATCCCTGCCGCCGAACCGGTAACGGCGGCAGCGGGAACGCGTGTAACTTAAGTTTACGCGTGAATAAAATCAACATTCTTTCTAGACTTAGTATAGCAAAATCCCGTTGACCGTGCGGTAGCGCGTTGAAAAGCCGGAATTTTTTGAAGCGAAGCGGGATCCATGCGGCACTGTCTAAAATCCGGGTAAAAAAACTTGACTTTCCATCCGGCTGGAAGGATTATCATATGAATGAAATGGTATAAGGAGGTGGACGATATGTCACGAAAAAGAGTGGTAGAAATCTTTACGGCCGGCTGCCCGCTTTGCGATGAGACCGTGGACCTCGTGAAAAAGCTTGCCTGCCCCTCATGCGATGTGAGGATCTACAATCTGAAAGAGAGCGGGCTGGACAAGGCGAAACAATACGGCGTGAATTCCGTGCCGGCTGTGGTCGTGGACGGAAAAATCCTCGACTGTTGCAAACGGGGCAAGCCGACCGAGGCTGATCTGAGGGCAGGAGGCATCGGTATGCCGTTGTAAAACGCAAGCCGCTTGTAGCATTACAAACTCCACGTGATTCCCGCGAGATACGATATGTCCGTCTCCGGCCGGTTGAGCCCCGTCTTGACCCCGAAATCGACATTGAGATTGCCGGTAATTGAATAGATAAAACCTCCTAGAATAAAGGCGGGATCGGTGTCCGAAGTCTTGTCGGGATTTCGCTCCATGCCGATATTCGTGACTGCCTGCAGATTTTTGGCGACTTTCACCTGCGAGGCAAGAGAAACATGCCAGATGTCTTTTCTGTTGGCGTCTTCGTCCGTCTGGAGCTTGTATTCATTGCGTATATAACCGAGGTTGAGATCAAATGCCCACGGTCTTATTTCTTTTGTTGTGATAAAAAACATGCTGTACGACGCTCTTCCGCTGCCGAGGCCCTTGTTTTCATCTCCCGTCGGTAAAGTAACGCCCGGTTTCACGGCAAAACTCAATCCGTCTTTTTCGTAGAATCTCCATTTCACTTGAACGGAAGCGTCCGAGATCCCGCTCTCCCTGTTTGTAACCCCTTCTTGTCGCGTCTCGATGCGCAGGTATGAAATGCCGAGGACAAGGTCGACAGTATCGGCTATACCGTAGGACACCACCGGTATGGTCGGCACCACGAGGCTGTTCGTCGTGACTCCATTTTCTTTGTCGTGCCCGTACTCTCCGATGAATTCGAGCTGGGTCTTCCCCTTTCCCTGGGTGCCCGTGTCGTCCGTAATGAGAGGATGGGCGGCGTGTGCTGGCCCTGCCGGTGCAAACGTCACGGCGCATACAACAATAAGCAGCTTTGCGGTCATTTCAAAACTCCATAGTCGAGAAAGGTTCTTGGTATATATTTTGATATTGATAATCATTTTCATCTTATAGGCAATAAAAAGGACGCAAAGGAAATCTTGAAACGTGGTCTGAAAACTTCGCGCTCTTCGCTCCTCCGCGGTTCAAAGATTTTGGTTTTGTTTCTTTGGCCTGAGCGAAGCCTTTCTAAACTTTCTTCACAAATATTTCCTTCGTAATGTCCTTGTCCACGGCGACCATCGTCTCGCCTATTTGAATGACGTAGGCAGGTCGCTTTTGATGCAATTTCACGACACTGCCCGGAACCACCCCCATTGCCGAAAGACGATCGAGGCGCGAGTGCGACTCGGGCGTAATGAACACGATTTTGGCCCTCTCTCCAGGCATGAGATCGGCGAGGGGCGCCACGAGAGGTTTCATCTCCTGCTTGAACATGGCGCAGCATTCTCCGCGCGGGATCGGCAGGCCGTCCGGCGAGTTCGGCGGATGGCCGAGCAGGGTGCAGACGCTGTCCGTTACCTCGGGCGACAGAATGTGCTCGAATTTGCAGGCCTCTGCCTCGGCGCCGTCCAATGCAAAGAGGTCATAGAATAACCGCAGAGACAGACGGTGTCTCCGTACCAGTTCCTTTGCCCTTTTCTCCCCTTTGGCAAGCAGGTCCACGGTCTGGCCTTTTATGTCGATCCATCCGTTCTTCGCCAGGCTCTTGAGAATATCTTCGGTGCCTTCAATATCGCTGCTTTCGAGAAGCTGGTCCCACGCCAGCCGTCCCTCCTCCCTGAGCGTCCAGATGATCTCTAAAAACTCGTCCTCCTTTTCTATTTCCGGCAACACGCACAGCGCGGGATGTCCCGCTTTTCCTTCAACGGTTTCCAGTCTTTTATGTTCCGACATTGCTCCTCCTTATGAATGACGCAGAGCGCATGGAGCATGGCGCACAGGGTTTTGCCCTTTGCTCTCTGCCCTATGCTCTATGCCGTTCTTACAGCGCCACCTTCAGCGTCCTCAATATCCAGTTCAACACCCCTCCCACGGCGAATGCAAAGGGGAAGATGAACGCCACCATATACAGCGCAGCCTTCATTCCACGCTCCTTTACCATCACGAAAAAGTTTG
>JAWOJY010000211.1:0-14049 GCA_033854515.1 Nitrospirota bacterium | reverse complement strand
AGAAGACCGGCTTGTAGCCGAGCATCTTTGCCACCATGGGCATGACAGGGAAGGTGAAGGCCGGGAAAATGATCTCCTTTCCTTTTTCAAGACCCAGCGACTCGAGGGCCAACTGGAACGCCGATCTGCCCGAGGCCGTCCCGAATACGTGGGAAATTCCCAGCCAGTCGCCGAATCTTTTGGAAAACTCTTCGATGGCCGGACCTTCCTGCGCCGTGCCGCCCAGTACGCAGCCGAACAAGGTGCGAAGCGCTCCCGGCGGGAGGTTTACACATCGTCGAGGGATGCTGCCGATGATAGCCATGCTTACGTTCTCCTTGTTGAGTTCAAAATATTTTTCTGATGCCCAGAAGGCTCCAGAAAATATTAAGATTGTGAAGATAAAAAGATCCGTACCGCCGCAGATGACGGAGAGCGAAGCGCGGCCTGAACAGGTACCGCTTATAAAAGCTCGATCGCAGCTTCACCAACTCGTCCGGCGAAACCGCCGCCAGAGACAGGATCGGGCGGGCGTAATGGTATAGCTGCTTCGCTTCGGAATCGGCCAATCGGTCGTGGTACATATCCCAGGCGGCAGAACCCGGATAGGGCGTATAAAAGTGGACCTGGATGCTGTCGGAATTGAGCTCCAGAGCCAGCCGGATGGTCTGCTCGATCTCCTCCCGAGTCTCCGTCGGATTGCCGATCACGTAGTAGGCGTTCGTGCCGATGCCCAGGTCCCTCGTCCAGCCGAAGATCTGGCGGCAGAGATCGTGCCAGGAGCGGTCTGCGGCCTGCTTGTGCATGGCCTTGATGATCCGTTCGCTGCCCGACTCCACGCCGATGCCGAGCATGACGCAGCCCGCCTTCTTCATCAAAACGAGCAGATCGTAGTTCAGCTCATCCACCCGGACCCTGGCCATCCAGGGCATCTTCGACTTCCGGGCGATCAGCTCCTCACAGAGGGACTGCATGAACCTCCGGTTCGCGGAGAAGCTGTCGTCCTGGAATGAACAGATGTTGACGCCCTGCCGGGCCAGGTGCTCCATTTCGTCCGCCACGCTGGCGGCCGAGCGGCTGCGCAATCGTTTTCCGGTGCTGACGCGCATGACCTCGCTGCAGAACATGCAGCTGTGCGGGCAGCCCCGCGTGGCGATGAGGTAGCCCCAGACCACGCGGCGGGGGACCTGCACCGGGAAAATGGATTGATAGGCGGCCAGCTCCTCGGTTGCATACGAGGGAAAGGCGAGCCGGTCCGGCTCTTCGACTATGAAGCGCTTGCCTTCGTCGAATGCCTTGCCATAATGCGATTTCCAGTCCGAAGCGGATGATCCGTCGGCGCTGATCCGGTCGAAAAGCTGAAAGAATTCCTGCTCCGGCTCCCCGAGCAGGATCGCGTCGTAGTTTGCCGTGAGTTCCTTTGCGCGTTCACGGTGGTGATAGAAACCCTGGCCGATCCCCACAATCAGGGGCGGACGCTCCTGCGCTTTCAATGCCTGCACGTACTCGTCGGCCACGTCGATGTCGAAACTCGAAGCCGAGACTACAACAAGATCGGGCCGGACCGGCGCCGTGTGATTCAGCAGTCCCGAAACACCCATCGGCCGGATCCAGCAATCCAGGAAACGGACGTTCAGGTCCCGGTGTCGCATCAGGCCGGACTGCAAAGACTTGAGCGCGTAGGGAGGGTCGAAAAACTGCGGGTGGTCCACTTCCTTATCGACGGTGGAACTGACCCGCACCAGCAGAACGGAGTTGACCTTCAAACCGTGTTCTCCTTTCGGACGGGAGTTGGGAGCGCGTCGGGATCACCAATGACAAGAGAGGGGCTGTCCCTCCAGGTCCGCAGGCCGATTTTCCCGCGGATCATCCAGGTGAAGGCGCCGAGGACGATGTGCAGCCAGAAATCGATGAAGCGGTTAACAACGGTGAGTGAAACGGCCAGCGGGGAGGCCAGCCCCACCAGTCGCAGACAACTGAAGAGCGTCAGTTCCACGGCCCCGGCGCCCGACGGCGTGAAGGGGAAGACACTGGCGATCACGGGAATCATGGTCAGGAACACCGCCTCTCCCAGGCCGAGGTTCACGTTGAACCCGAGCGCGAGAAAGTATATCCACAGGCTTTCCATGGACCAGATGGCAATGGTCAAAAGCAGAACAGGCGCGATTTCTCCCCTATCCGGAAGCATGCCTGTTTGAAAGGCGCCTATCCTCTGGCGCACGGTCTCCGGCAGCCAGGCAGGCACGGCCCGCTTCAACAGAATGAAGACCACGATGACGGCGGTGGCGGCTGCTGCGGCGATCAGAGCAGCGATCAGCGCCCAGGCCACCGTCCCGGGAATGGAGGACGAAAAGAGGTACCACGATGCCGCCGCTGCCAGAATAAGCACCACCCACGCGTCCACCATGCGCAGAAAAACAATCGATCCCAGGGCCGCGGAGCGGCGGACACCGCAATTGATCCGGGCAAGGTGCGCGGCGTAGATGTCTCCCAGTTTTGCCGGGACCACATTGTCCACAAACATGAAGAAAAACACGAGCAGCCCGAACCTGGCGTTTCCGCACTGGCCCGACACGTGTTTCAGGCTTCGTCTCCAGCGCGTCCCTCGGACCGGGTATGTGCCGTAGTGCCAGAGCGCGGCAAGGAAAAGAAACCTCTTGTCGCTCGCGGCCACTTCCCTCCAGACTTGCGTCAAGTCCACGTACGATGCCAGGAAAACCAGTACCGCAACCGTAATCACGACGCTCAGGAGAGTGGAGCGGCTCCAGAGCGCCGGGCCTTCCCCTCCGTTCGCGGTGATGTATTGATCTTTTTCTTCAATCATGACCCATACTCGTTACGCCATCATGGAATTTGGTGAAAGGGACGGCGTCCCTCTCCATCATGCACTCTGATCTGTCACTCCTTATAACTCATGGAATAAAACGTTGCGTTCCTGCCGGTTCAGCACCTGTCCGCGAAGCGTTTCTCACCGGGGGCCCCGGCCTGTTCGAAATGAGCAGTTTGTCTCCTTCCGTGCCCAGTATGTATGAAGATTTTGCCACTTGTGCAAGCCGTGCATAGTCCTCCTGCTCGATGACGCACAGCGCCAGCCTGTTCGAAGCCAGGTAATCCTGCAATTGCTGCTCGCTGTGGATGACATTTGCCCGGCGGTTCGTATAAAAGAGGGCGGAATCCCACAGTTTCTTGAAGAACACGAGTCGTTCCCCGGCGGGAAGCATCGTGTCCATTTCTTTTGCCAGTGTCCTGGTAGAGCGGTAAGGATCAATCGAGGGGACATAGGCTACGATGAAAACAAGTATCCCGACCACAAACGCCGCGGCCAGGGCCGTGAACGCGGCCCGGTAGCGCCTGTAGAGAAAGAAGAGAAACCCGATTGCCGGGATGCCCATGACGGCCGTCCACAGTCCGTACAAGTCATGCAGGCTCATCCCGTACTGCACCTGCAGCTTTTCTATCGGCGCGTGGACGAGCGCGAGGAACAACAGGCCCGCAAGAAAAAGGACCGGCAGCGGCGCGAGGGAATAAGCGGTGCCCCGGCGCAGGCCGGGTACCGGGGCCGTCATCATCTCGTCCCAGACCCGCGCGATAAGCAATGCAGCGGCGGGCAGCGCGGGCAGAATGTAGGTTTCAAGTTTCGAGCTCGCCGCAGAGAAGAAGAGAAAGATCACCAGGAACCAGCTGAGAAGAAAAAGCGCGCCGTCATCCACTTTCTGCAGCCCGTTTTTCAGGGGCCGGAAGATGGCCAGCGGCAGCAGGAACGACCAGGGAAACATTCCGCCCAAAAGGGCCGGAACGTAGTAGTAAAAGGGCCGGGGATGCTTTGCTTGCTGCTTCGACAGGAAGTTCCCGAGATTCTGCTTCAGGAAGAAGTACGACGCGTAATCCTGGTTCCTTATGCTGACGAGCACGTACCAGGGCGCGGCGACGAGAAGGAAGACCGGCACTCCCCAGCCGATGCCCATCTCTTTCAGGAAACCGAGCTTGCCCCTGAGCAGGAGAAAGACGCCGATAATCGCGCCGGGCAGCAGCACGCCGATGGGCCCCTTGGCCAGCACGGCGAAACCCGCCGCAACGTAGAACAGGAACAGGTTCATCCGGCGATGACGCTCGCTGCTGAATGCGGCATAAAAGAAATAGAGGGCCAGGCCGATGAAGAAGGCCAGAGAGATGTCGTGCACCACCGATCGGGAAAGCACGATAAACTCGGGACTGGTGGCCAGGACCGCTCCTCCCAGCAGGCCGACACGGGGGCCGAACATTTTTTTTCCCGCCGCATAGGTGACGAGAACCGCAGCGAGACCGAGGATCGCGGCAGGCAGTCGCGCCGCAAGCTCCGTAAATCCGAGCAGGACAAAGGATATCGCGACAAACCAGTTGAAGAGCGGCGTCTTGTCGTAAAAATTCTCCCCGTTCACCTGCGGGGTGACCCAATCGCCGGTCAATACCATGTCTTTTGACGTTGAGGCGTGCATTCCCTCGTCGACGTCCCACAACGGCCGGTCTCCGAGCCGGAAGAAAAACAGGACCGCGCAGAGCGCACAGAGCGCGAGAATATAAAGGTACTCACGTTTCTTTGTCTCCTGACCGGCCCCTTCCGGCGCAGAAGAGTCTCCCCCGAACGACGCCGGTGTCTGCGATACTGCGGGGTCTGTTTCTGAAGAGAACGCCATGTCACGGCTCCTTACTCAGTTAAGAATCAAATTCTTCTCAAAACGGCAAGAAACTTTTCACCACGAAGGCGCTCCCTATTGTCAGCTTGCACACCCCGCACTCGCGGCAAGCACTCGTAAACGCCGGGTGCAGGCGCTTGCAGGCCTGAAAGCCTCTAAAACCTTCGCGATCCCGGCGTGGCCTGTGGCCATCGCGTCTTGGCGGTTCAAAGACGCTGGTCCGGCTTAGTATGTACTCATGAGACACGGAGATTTCAATTCCAAGCCCGTCAATAAACCTCAAGCTGCCTTTTCACGTTGAGCTTCGGCGCAGCCGGTCGAGCGTCAATGAAGGCGCAATGAACGATGCATGCTTCGGCCGCCAGGCGCTCACCGTATAAGCGCCTGGGCGCGCTCGCTGATCTCTTCCAATTTCGGCCGAAGGATGCCGAAGACCTGCTCGGGAGTTATAACCTGAAGACAGACGTTGTCGCTGCATACGGTCTTGCGGTGGTTTGCAGCGGAAACGCACGGCGAACACGCCAGGCCGGCATGGATCGGCGTGGCATTGCCGAGCGGACAATAGAGCTTCGGGGTCTCCGGTCCGAAAAAAACGAACACAGGCATGTCGGTCACCGATGCAAAGTGCGGCGGACCGGAATCGTTGCTGAGCATGAAGGCGCTCACCGAGTAAAGAGCGGGCAGCTCCGCAAGGCCCGTTCGTCCGGCAAAGTTGATGCATCGTTCGCTGCGCACGGCTGAGCCTATGGCCTCGAGCCACGCCCGATCGTCCTTCCCTCCCGTAAGCAGGATGACCACGTCCGGATAACGGTCCAGTATGGTCCCGGCCAGCGCGATGTAATGTTCCTTCGGCCAGCGCCGGATGGGCAGCAGCTCCGAGGCGTTGGCATTAAAAAGCACGATACTATGCCGCTCCGCTTCGTACGCGGGACAGGCCTCTTTGATTTTTCGCCGCATTGCTTCCTTTGCCTGCTCGCTGATCACGAGCTTGCGCAGCGTAGTCTCATCATCGGAGATCAGTGTTTTCGAGAACGGTACTTCGGCGTTATCGCTCATCAGGGCATTTGCGAGCGCGATAAAGTTCTTCGACATATGCTGGTGTGGATTGTAGGCCACCCTGTGCGTCAAAAAACCGCCGCGATACAGCCCCTCGTTATGGAACGGGTGGAACCCCACGGCGCGCCGGGCCCCGGATAATCCCGTCATCAACGCGGTGAAACGGGAAAAAAGCTCCAGGTCGATGACCGCGTCGATGTGCTTCCGGCGCGTCCAGAGCGGGAACCTGACCGCATCGGAAACGAGCCGGAGAAACGAGCTGTCGTCGATGGTGTAGATGTTTTCTTTCGGGACCGTAGCCAGAAGTTCCAGACTCGGCCGGTTTTTCCTGAAGATTGCGAAAAAGATATTTGCCTTCAAGACGCGCTTGAGCTTTTGCATCATCGGATCTGCCAGAATCGTGCTTCCCATTTCCGAAAGTTCTATCAGCAATATGTTTTTCGGCGCGGGGCAGGCCTTCTGCACGGTGAACAAGGCAAAAAGCTTTTTGACCATCGTCCCCGCGAAGCACAGCGGCACGCCGGCGAAATAATCCACTTTTCGCATCGTGTCGACTTTCATGAACTCCTCCGAAAGCACTCACAAGAACCCGATGAATTCAGGTCCTGAATCGGGAAAACCGTGAAAACGGCATGCGCGTCGAATTCGCCGGCGCCCGTCGCTGGACCGCACAGTGATGCAGTGATGCCAAGTCCAGAGCAGATGATACACAGTTTGGAACTTTTTTTCAAGCGTCATGTTGGGATTTGTCGCATTCAGGTCTTTTTATATCTGAATCACGGACCCGGTCAGGGATGGGAGGGACGGCCTTCCGGATGGAGCGTCCGGACATAGCGAAGGAACACTGAAAAAATACAAAGGGTTGCAACATATCGATTAACGGCGGCCGGGCGGAACGTATCTTCTCTGGACGAGCTTCCTCGCTTCCTCGGCGATGAGCAGGAAGACGGCGAAGGGGATGAGTACGAGCCACGCATCCCGCGGGAGCGGCAATGTCGAGAATATTCTGTTCCCGAAGGGATGATAGACGATGAAGAGCTGGAGCAGGAGCTCGACGGCGACGCCGGGGAAGATGAGCCAATTCGAAAAAAACCCGATGCTGAACAGGGACTCCCGGGACGACCGGCAGGCGAAGACATTGGCGACCTGCGTGACGATGATGGCCGTCAGGCAGGCCGTCGTGGCCTGAACATAGAGACTGCCGGAGGCGGGGAGCGAGGCCCCCCACACCCATCCGCCCCGATTGAGCATCCAGAAGAAGCCGAACATGCCCGCCGCGGCCTCGATGGGGCCGAGGAACAGATAGGCCCGGCTGATCAGAGAAAAATTCAGCAGGCGCTCCTTCGCGCTTCGCGGAGGCTGTTTCATGATGCCGGGCGTGGGTTTCTCCGATCCGAGCGCGAGGGCGGGCAGCATGTCGGTGCCGAGGTCCACGGCGAGGATCTGGATGATGGTGAGCGGCAGGGGTATCCTGAGCAGGATGTACGCAAGATAGGGCACTGCCTCGGGGATGTTCGAAGCGAAAATGTAGGTGATGAATTTCTTTATGTTCTCGTAGACCGTCCGTCCTTCCTCCACGGCGCTCACGATCGTGGCGAAGTTGTCATCGAGAAGCACCACATCGGAGGCCTCTTTGGCCACATCGGTGCCTACGATGCCCATGGCGATGCCGATGTCCGCTCTTTTGAGCGCAGGCGCGTCGTTCACGCCGTCGCCGGTCACAGCCACCACTTCGCCCTCGTCCTTCAGGGCCGATACGACCCGGATCTTGTGCTTCGGCGTCATGCGGCTGAAGATCACCTCCTTGTTCGCAAGCTTCTCCCTCAGCACACGGTCGGACATCCGCTTGAACTCCGGTCCTTCGACAACGAGGGGGTTGCCGCGGACCAGGCCGATCTCCCGCGCAATGGCGACTGCTGTCCTGCTGGCGTCCCCGGTGATCATGATGATCCTGATCCCCGCGTCATGGCATTTCCTGATCGCCTCAGGCACCTCGGGCCTCGGAGGGTCCTCGAGTCCGATGAGACCGAGGAAGGTCATGTCCGTCTCGATCTGTTCACCCCTTGCTCCCTCTGCCTCTTCGCTGTCGAGGGTCCGCTGGGCAAAAGCCAGCACGCGAAGGCCCCGGTCCATCAGAGCATGGTACGCGTCCGAGGCCTGTGCCTGCATTGCGTCGTCCAAGGCAAGTCTTGTGCCCTTTACGAGGACATGGCTGCAGAGCGGCAAAAGCTTTTCAAAGGCCCCCTTCGAAAAGGCCGTCCTGCGCCCGTCGACGGCGTTGACGGTCGTCATCATCTTGCGGTCCGCGTCAAAAGGGACCTCGCACAGCCGGGCTGCCGTGATATCTCCGAGCGTTTCCCGCGCCGCCCTGAGCAGCGCCGTTTCTGTCGGGTCTCCCTTGTATTGTCCGTCGATACAGCGCGCGTTGTTGCAGAGCAGGGCCGCCAGCAGAACTTCACGGGCGGTCCCGGCGCCGGCTTCGCGAACGCCGAAAACAGTATTGTCCGCCCAGAGCGCCCTCGCCGCCATATCGTTCTGCGTAAGCGTGCCGGTCTTGTCCGTGCAGATCACGGTCACGGAGCCGAGGGTCTCTACGGACGTGAGCGTTTTGATCAGCGCCTTGCGCCGTGCCATGCGCTGGCTCCCCATGGCGAGCGCCAGCGTGACGGTCGGAAGCATGCCCTCGGGGATGAGCGCCACGGTGATGCCGATGCCGAAAATGAAATTCTCCCAGAAGTTCCTCCCCATAGCGAATCCGAGGAGAAAGAAGAACAGGCCGACCACGGCGGCGATGGACGCCACGACCCGCGTTGCCTTCACGATTTCCTTCTGGAGCGGGCTCAGGCCCGCCTCCACCGCGCTCGTCAGGTGCGCGATGCGTCCGAACTCCGTGCGCATGCCTGTGGCGAATGCGACGGCCCGCCCGGAGCCGCTGATGACCGTGGTGCCGGCGAAAGCGATGTTCGGGCTTTCCACGAGCTCTCCGCTGCAGGGCTCGTGATTCCTCAAGAGCGGCTCGGACTCGCCGGTGAGCGATGCATGGTTTACCCTGAGCGCCGCCGTCTCGATGAGCCTTGCGTCCGCAGGGATCTTGTCGCCCTCGGCGAGCAGCACAATATCGCCGGGCACGACCTCCCGCGCAGGAATTTCCTTTTCCCTCCCCTCGCGGACGACCTTCACGAAGAAGGGCAGCAATTTCCTCAGCGCCTCGAGCGCCTTCTCCGCGCGGTATTCCTGGATGAAGGTGAAGGCCGCGTTGATGACGATGACCGCGACGATGGCGAGGCCGAGGGTGAGCATTCCCCCGCCGGGATGGAGGTGCTCCGAGAGGAAGGACAGGAAGGCCGCCAGCCAGAGCAGGACAGCGAGAAAGTGTGTAAACTGTCCGAGGAATCGCGACAGGAGGCGCTTCTTTTTTACTTCCGAGATTTCGTTGAGACCGAACTCACGGAGCCGGCGCGCCGCCTCCTCTTCGGAAAGACCGGTCTCAGCAGTCACGAGACTGCGGAAGACTTCGTCTTTTGTCAGGCTGTTGATCTTCATGAAACCATATCGGCAAAGCGCGGCGCAAAGCGTATGCAATATAAGGTTCTCGTTTATGCGCTGTGCGCTGTGTCCTATGCGATAGTTTGCCTCGGCCTCAAAATGATAAGGTCGCAGGTCGTCTCGCGCAGAACTCTTTCCACGGGGTTCCCTCTGATGAACGAGTTCATCGGGCTCCGCTCGCTCGCCCCCATGATGATAAGCTCATGCTTCTTGGCTGCAGCCTCGATCGTGATGCTGCTCCCGGCAATGCCCGGCACGAGCTTTTTTTCAAGAGTAACGTCATAGCGGTTCAGATATTCGATGAATCGCGAGATGTCCGTGGGAAGCCTTGATTCCCACTCCAGGGGCGTCAGATGGATCTCGCCGTGGAAAAACCGCGTCAGCGGTTTTGTGATATGAAAAAGATGGATGTTCGAGTTGAACGCGCCCGCCATGAGGGCCGTGAAATAGGCCCGCTCGGGGATATGATTGATATGCGCTTTCAGCGGGACGAGGATCGTCCTGGGCTGCACGTGGCCCAGGTGCACGACCCTTACAAGGGCCATGGAACAGGAAAGGCCGAGGGAGAATTTCCGCGCAACGGTACGCGCGTAGAAACGCTTTTCAACGTCTTCATGGCGCGTCGCTGCGAACACGATGTCGATAGATTCGCTCGTGACGATCTTGCCGATCTGTTCGAGCGGGTCTCCGGTCTCGAGCACGCAGTCTGCTTTCACGTTCATCTGTTGTGCCCGAAGGGACAGTCTCTTGACTGCTTGTTCGGCGGCCTGAAATTCTTTGCTCGATAGACCGTCCTCTGCAATCGAGCAGAAATAGATGCGGGCGTTTGCCTTTCCGGCAAGCAGCAAGGCGTAGCGCGCAGAGACCTCGGAGTTCAGATGTTCATTGACGGCGGCAAGGATCTTTTTATACATGAGTATAAGATAGCACCGGGAGAAGCGGCGAAAAGGGTACACCCGAACTCAACCTCGAGACAATGCATGTTCGTGCTTTCCTGTGACTCCTTTCACGGGCACCGGCAAGGGGACTTATTTTACGTCGCCTTTCTTGGCCTCGGCTTTTTCCTTTTTCTTCTTCCTGCCGGCCAAATAGGCCTCCATGGGCCTCCATTCAAAGGTCACACTCTTTCCCGCGACACGCGCGGCCCCTTTCAGTGCAAGGTTGACCACAGCAGCGGCCAGGGCGATAAAAAACCCGACCGGCAGCATGACGACATAGGCGAGGCCGATGAATGGCGCGACCGCTATTCTGCCGATGTTCTTAAGTACATGCCTGAGTCCGCCTGTCTGCCCGATATATGCCCGGTCCTCCCTGCCCGTGTTGATCACGGTCCTGAACGGCTTGGGCTTCAGGAATTCCCAGAAAATAAGGAACACGGCGATACCGAGGAGAGACAAAACATACTCGACCGCCTTCACATGAGTGATAAAATCCACGAGCGTATTCATGACACCACCTCCTCTCCTTTAAAATATAATGCTTCCACACGCCTTCAATTCTTCTTACCCGCTGCAGCAACGAAATCCTATCCACCGAGGCCGGCCCGGCGGTCACTTTTTGTCGCTCTTTTCTTTCGGCTTTTCTTTCCTCTTCCAGGTCAGATATGCGCTCTTCGGTCTCCAATCAAAGGAAAAGCTGCTCCCCGCCAGACTGACGAGGACTTCCACTACCCTGCGGAGCGCCGCTGCCGCTATCAGGGCAATGCCGATGAACGGCAAAAAGACCACATAGAGAATCCCGCTGATGAGCCCGAACAGCAACATCGCTGCGGACGGGATTCTGAGGTATATCGATGTGTCACCACCGGGCAGCACGCCTTTCTGGGCAGCGTTTACTCTGTGGCCCTTTCGTAAGTCCCAGTATGTGCCCTTTTCTATCTTCTGTCCTCCCTTATAAATCAGCATCTTCTTTCGCCTCCTATTTATACTTTACCACCTGCAGTAGCAAAGATAAATTGAAACTGCTTCCTATTTTCCCGGGGAATTTATCTTAAGCTCAAAGTATGAAAAGAAAAGTCCGGATATAGAAATTCTTTTTTTCCGCTTCGCCCCGCACTCCCTCACATAACGACCGGCGCACCGTGTCAACGTCTGTTTCCCTGCTGAATTTCATGACATAGGAATTGGTATGCTCAGGTTTGTATCGCGGTCTGATAAATCCTGCAGGAGGGATCACAGCATCTCTTTTGAAGTGATCTACTTCCTGACATCATTTTACTCGTACGAAAGGAAACCGTTCTTTCATCTCTCGCGTGATTAAAGCCACCCCTGCACGGTTTCCGATGGTCTCGACGATGATGAACTTGTCCGGGTCTTCAAACCTGATGTGCGCCTGTTTGCAGGCCTTCTCGAGAACATCGAGGAGAAAGGCCGACATCTCCTTTTCGGTCTCCAGGCTCGAGATTTTCCCCTTGTGCCCCCGGCGCTTTACCCGGACGTAGAATCTGCAGTTGTTCTCCAGCTCTTCCGCATAGGGCGCAACGGCCTCCTTCAGCTTCTCCCTGAAATCGGAAAGGTCGAATTGAAAGGTCTTCTCGATGGGCACGATCTGGCTGAGATGCCGCAGCCTTCCGGGATGTTCCCGCCGGATGCTCTCGAGTGTCTCCAGGAAGGCCTCGACCTGTTCCACCCTGCCAATAACCACGTCCCTGAAACCGGACCCCTTAAACTCCCCATACTCGCGCAAAAGCCGCAGAAGGTGCCGTTCTTTTCTCATGAAAGCCGTAGCCAGGACGTTCCATTCCATGGGCGCCTCCAGCGGCTGTAATGGCGCAGGCCCGGAAAGCTTGAGCAATCAGGTTTTTCCGCCTTGCGGGACCGAGGGCACCGCCGTTCCGTGACAGTCGGTGCAGTTGTTCTGCGTCGTAATGCCGTACGTCATGCTTTGCGAGCCGTGCTTTGTCTCAAAGGCACCGTCGGCCCAGAGATTAAGCATCTGCACCGTCTTCATGGCAACGTCCGCCGAAAGCCGCGCGCACCGCTCCTTGCGCCGGGGATCGGACAGGGCGACTCCCTCCTTCTTCATCCACTTGCCCACGGACACGTGACAGAGCGGCGAGTCGCTCTTGTTCACGGTCTTGATCGAGGCCCTCGGATTCTGCGGAACGAAGATCGGCAGTTTCGTATCGCAGTACCAGTTGATGACCTCGTTCAGGATCTCTTCGCCCTTCTTACCGGCGGCGAGGCCCGTCGCAATGCCCGCGCCCAGCAGCGCGCCGCATGTGGTCCCCCAGTCCATGACGCCTCCGCGACCGAAGGCAAAGGCTTCAAGCGGAAGCACGGTATAAGGCGGGCCGATTGCCTCCCTGAGGGGGATCAGAATGCCGCTCGTGACGGCGTAGCTGCAGCCGTTCTTGTAGTAGTTCTCATAGGCGATCGCTGCCGCTTTCTGCGGGTCTATCTTCCTGTAGGGCCATGGATATTCTTCTTTCTTCAGCGCTTCGGCCCGGGGTGCCCACAGCAATCCCGCGGCTGATACGGCGGCCGCGCAGGCGGCGCATTGTGCCGAGCGGATCAGCATTTCTCTTCGCGACAGATTCTTCATGGCTTTTCCCTCCTTTGCGAAAACGTTCTTCCCTCGCCGCTCCATGAAGGAGCGGCGCGAACGAAGGAATTTCGACGATCAGACGGACCGTCCGGACAGACGCTCTCAAAGCTTCAGTTCACGGGCTTCTACTCTCCGGTTTCCGGGAAAGAAGGACTTCATCAGGGGTGGGATGAATGGACACCGCAGTCTGTGAGTCGCCTGGCGCATGACAGTATTCACTTCCTCTCAATGCGCACCAGATGCGGCATTCTGGACCGCTCGCCGAGCGAACGGGACGTCGTTGACCGTCTGATTCCAGTTTAGCACATCGGGCATTTCGATGAGGGACGAAAGCTCAAAGAGCTCCCTGAAGCAGCAAACTCCGGGCGGAAATGCGGCCGCAGAAAAATACCTCTCCTGCATCCTGCAGAAACCTGCAACAAATCGCCTCTTCTCAGAGCGCCAGCAGGGTACGCCTGTGCGGGAATAACCGCCGTTTACGCGTTCTCTGCAGGCTCAGTGCGGCCCGTGGCCATGACGGGAATACTCACCTTCATCTTCCTGAGCCGCTCCTCCACGTCAGGATAAAGAATAAGATACTCTTCCTCGAAATTCTCGAACGCAGGATGGATCGCGCCGAGCCTTGTGCGCAGGGCCTTGACGCGGTCTTCCGTACTGAAGCTCACCAGGCAGGCGGGATGTACGTCCACGCCGTGCTTCACGAGATGTTCGAGGGCCTTAAGCTGAAGTTCAAAGGCCCCGGGGACCGCGCCCGTGAGACGCGAGAACTCATCGTCGCTCGCGCCCTTGAGGCTTACGCGCACGAGGATGAGATGTCGCCGCAGAGGCGGAGAAAAAATCCCTTCTTGCTGCATCCCGTTCGCGCTGCGCTGCCGGCATGCCGTACATTTGCGGTTTTCTGAAATCCTGCACAATGCCCGCAGCACTTGCGCCAACGCACGTGCTGTCACGCGGTCACCGCCCTGCAAGTACCTTTGTTGTACGTTCCATTTTGTTCCAGCCTGGACTTGGATGCGGTTATTTGCTTTCTAATACTTCATTCGACGGAGAAAAAGGGTTCGCCTTGACATCGGGCGCAGCCGGTTCCATATTTAAAGTAGGAGCGATTGTTTTTCATATTCCGAAGCAGCATGCCGCTCCGTTCCATGTAGAAAGGAGGTGTCGATATGGCACGGCTGTTAGCGAGGGACATTATGCACCCCAGGATGAGCCTGTACATGAAGGACAGGGGGAGCGAGCTCGTGAAGAA
>JAWOJY010000210.1:0-19446 GCA_033854515.1 Nitrospirota bacterium | reverse complement strand
AGCGCGAACCACTGATCGAGCCGCTCCGTCCACGCCTGGTACAGCGCGGATGGAGGAGCTGCCATGTCGCGTTCCACGGTCACTTGCCAGGTCCTCGCCGACAGATCGGGCCTCGTAACATCGATATCGCTTCTCATATACTTCCTCCTCATTGGTTCCTGATACTTCTATTTCAAGTATACACCTGGGGCGGCTGGCTTAAGAATCGGGGAGCGCTTTTGGGGGTGCGACGGGTTGCGGGTAAAAAAATCCCTGCCGGCTTTAAAAAAGCCGGCAGGGAAAGGGCGGCTGTTTTACGCTCTGCCGCCTGCTTGGGCCAGGCACTGATCGTGAATTCTCAGGGTTGATTCGAGCGTGTCATGGGCCCGGCCCGTGCGGATCGACGCGCCGAGCCAGACCAGCGCAATTCCGAACAGCACCCCGCCTATCATCAACAAGATGTTGGGCAAAGGCGGGCTGAAGGAAGCAAGCGGCGCGCCGACGATGAAGAGGATGCCGTTTGCGGGCGATATGATCTTCTCCCCGATCAGGAATCCTCCCAACAGGATGAACCCGACGGACAGAATCACCATCGAGATCATCCCCAGTGTGCCGAAGGCGCCGGTCATGAGCGGCCCGGTCACGCCGAGGAGCGGCTCATATGCCGGATTGCCGGCCAGGACCGGGACAATCGCCGACTCCACAAGAAACATCAGGCCGGCCAAAAGCGCGGTCCCCACGATGGCAAACCAGAAGGCCACGTGGCCGACCGCCGTGATCCTCGGGCTCATGGCTCCGTAGAATACGATCAGCCCGGCAAAGCCTACGAGGGCCGATATCCCGAGCAGCACGTGCACCGGCACCCATGCGCCCAGGAGCGCGTAGCCGGGTTTGGTCGTATCGGGATGGAACAGCACCGGCACCGCCGCCAACACACCGCTGATGATCAAAAGCACGCTGCTCCATTTTATAGCTTTGGTTGACATTAAGATTCACCTCTTTTCCACTGAAACAATTAGAGGCATTGCCCCTATTAAAATTTAACTACTTCTCAACGGATCTGTCAAACACCCATGGGAGTGTAAAATTGCAGTGGGCAGACAGGATAGGCCTTTTTTATTATTTAGAGGGCACGCCGGGAATGTTTGTCGTCAAAGTGCCCGCTCCGGCATTTCCTTGTCACCATGCGGCATTCTGACAAGGTTCAGCTTCTTCCGTCACCTACCCCTATCGAGCGCGTCTCGCGCGCCTTGCTTGACAACGCGGGTATTCGTTGCTATACCCTGTGTAGGACTGGTTTGAAAGAGATTTACCTGCCCAAAACACGCGCGGGTCCCCATCCGTGGAATCCTGAGGGAGGTCAGAATGAGGAGGACCGCACTGGCGGTCATAATCTGGGTCATGGCCGGCCTGCTGCTCGTCCAGCCAGCCATCGCGGCGGAAAAGAGGAAACAGAGCGCGTCAGAGCAGCAGTTCTGCCGGCTGGACACGAACAATGACCGCGTTATCACCTTCGAGGAGTTTTCGGCATGCGAGTTCTATAAGATCGAGCACGTCCGGAAGCTCCCCTACTCGGACCCCGAGTTTAAGGCCGGGAACAACGGTCGGCGGTTATCGAACGATGAACTGAAGGCCTACCTCTTTGACAAGGCGGATAAAAACAAGGACCGGAAGATCGACCGGAAAGAGTGGGAAGAGTTCTACACCTCCATCATGAATCCGCGCTGACCTGCCGAACAACTGTTGACAGCCTTTCATCACCCTCTCAGCAGGTCAGGTGCAGCGCCGCAATGACGAATTTCTTCTGCGCCTGCAGGGTATTGAATAGGTCAACTGCTCTTCCCGTTCGCTCGACCTTGACATCAATTCCGCGGGAAACGATGTGTTCAACCGTCTTTCCCGGTACGGTCATCACACCCGCGTATCCGGTTCCGATGATGAGAATATCCGGACGGGCGTTCAGAACATCGGCGATATCTTCCGGCTGAAGCCGGTGCCCTTCTTTTCGCCACCATTTTGCATCCACCCGGTCGCCATAGATGATGACATCCGACCAGTACGCATGTCCGTCAATTACGATCTGCCCGAATGAGTAAGAATCTATCTTCACGCGGTTCCGCCTGTCCCCGTGTGTTACACGGGATTCTCCCCTCAATACCTGCGGCATCTATCGATGCCGCTCATACGCGCAAACGCAAGAACCCGGGCGATCTTACGCGGCTTTGGTTTTCCGCGCCTTTACGTCGCCGCGACTGACAAGATTCAACGAAATGCCCGTACCACGCTTCGCCGTGTATCCGAACCAGATGTTCAGAAAGCCCATCGGCTCGAGATAGCGCGCGTTCGAAAGCGGCCCGGCGTCTATGGCATCGAAGCCCATGCTCTCGATGAGCGCATGCACGGTTTTCTTGGCGTCCTCGTCGTCGCCTGCATAGAATGCCGCCGCGCGCAATCCCTTGCCGAAGTCAGGCCCTTCGGAAAGCACCTGGGCGAATACCGTGTTGAAGGCCTTGACGATCTTCGCTCCCGGGATCGCTTTTGCGAGTTCTTCTGCAAAGGAAGTTGTCAGTCCGACGCTCATCCCCGAAAAGTCGTGTTTCAGCGGGTTGGCGATGTCGATGACGATCTTGCCTGTGAGGTCGCCGCAGCTTCGGAGCGCGGCAGCCTGAGAATCAGCCGGCGTCGCAGCGATCAAGAGATCCGTTCCCTTCGCAATCTCGGCAGGAGGTACGACCTTAACCTTCGGTCCGATCTCATGGGCTACCTTCTCCGCTTCAGCAAGGTTCTTGGCGGTCATGACGACATCGTGCCCTGCGGCAGTAAGGCGCCGGGCAAGCCCGGAACCCATGTTGCCTGATCCAATGATGCCTATCTTCATAGCTGTCTCCTCCTTTCTTCAGAGAGTTCCCTATTTCAACATGTAGCTCCGGAGAGGTGGAATGTCAAGCAGCGGGGAGTAACGATGTCGATCGATAGTATGAGTAACTATCGCAAATGCGTTCAGCATTGATGCAATCTTGCCCTTTCGCCTCTGTCCCTCTTCCCCGCAGGGTCGGGGAAGGGACGCGCGGCAGCGGGGCGAGCGCAGAATGCAAAAAATGAGGATTTGAGTAGCAGAGGACGATGCCAGATGCAAAATTCAGGTCGCCCGGAGGGGCCTAGGCAGTGACGTTGTATTCATCCGGCCGGCGCCGACATGCCGGTCACTTTCGCCCCTGCGAATGCCTCATCTGCTCCGCCTCTTAAAAGCCCTCCAATAGATTTCCACCGTAACGCCGACAAGAATCAGCGTCAGTGCGAATATGATCCCGGGAGACACGTCAAGGTAGACAAGCTTTTCCGCATAATGGGCGATGAACGATCCGGGATAACCCCGCGCCGCGTTCTGCCTTTCCCTGAGCCAGACCTCGAGGTGCGTCAGCGGGCAGTACCAGCCGAATGCCTGGCTGATCACGGCGAAGACAAGTCCGGCCCCGTGAACCGCCATGACCGACCGAAGCTTTCTGCCCCAGTATGCGCCCGCAATGAGGAAGACGATCCAGAGAAGATGGACGAGAACGACGATGTCCGCAAGGATTCCGTAGAGCATGGTTATCCGTCCCTCTCAATGCAATAAGTGTAACATGCCGAATGCAGCGAGAGAAGCTCCCGGTCTGCTGCAAGCGCCCGTCCCTTCGTTCCTTCCTCCTTTCCTTTTCGCGCTATACTCAAAAAAGATCAAGGAATATCTTTGCAAGCTGAAAGGAGCGCGTCCATGAGCTACTACTTTAGCAAGACGGTGCAGACGACGTTTGACGACGCTGTGAACCGGGTGATCGAGGAACTCAAGAAGGAAGGGTTCGGCGTATTGACGGACATCGACGTGAAAGCGACTTTGAAGAAGAAGCTGAACGTCGATTTTCGAAACTATCGCATCCTGGGAGCGTGCAATCCGCATTTCGCGTACCAGGCCCTTCAGGCGGAAGACAAGATTGGAACCATGCTCCCCTGCAGCGTGGTTGTGCAGGAGATCGAAGGCGTCGGTGCGGAGATCGCCGCAATCGATCCGGCGGCCTCGATGCAGACGGTCAAGAACTCCAAGCTCGAGGAGATAGCGGGCCAGGTGCGGGCAAAGCTCAAGGCCGTGATAGACAGGGTGTAGCGAGTAACGAATGCCGAAGCGCAATGATAGCGCGCGGCAGCCTTATAGGTGAATGAGGCACTATCATGAGTAAGATCGTAAAATTTTTAATGTTCGTTCTTATGGGAGCGCTCGTTATATCGGAGGCATGGAGCGAAGAGACGAAGGACGTGTACAAAGCGACGATCGACGGCAGCGGCGTTCAGAAAGTCGAAATAATTGCGGGCAGCTATTTTTTCAAGCCCAATCATGTCGCCGTGAAGGTGAATGTGCCCGTCGAAATCGCGATCAAAAAAGAGCCGGGAGTCGCGCCGCATGACATGGTCCTTCATGCACCGGAGGCAGGAGTCGACTTCAAGATGGAGCTCAGCACCGAGCCGAAAGTCATCAAGTTCACTCCGACGAAGGTCGGGAAATATCCTTTTTACTGCGACCATCGGTTCCTCTTCTGGACACACCGGGCAAGAGGCATGGAGGGAGTTCTGGAAGTAGTAGAGTAAGCCGGGCTATATCATCACCCCTGGAATCCGTTTACCGGAGAAGCCCCGGGCTGGCGGGCGGAGAAAAACATGGGATTTTTGAGCGACATCGTATTCCTGTTCGACGTCGATAACACGCTGCTCGACAACGACCGGGTGGAAGAGGACCTTCGGCGCCATCTCGAAAGCGAATTCGGCAAAGAAAGCAAGAACCGGTATTTCGCCATTCTCGAAGGGCTGCGGACCGAGCTCGGCTATGCAGACTACCTGGGGGCCTTGCAGCGTTATCGGCTCGAAAAACAATGCGATCACCGGCTCCTGTCGATGTCGTCGTTCCTCGTCGATTATCCCTTTTCCGAGCGGCTGTACCCGGCAGCGCTGGACGTCCTGAAACGCGTCCAGTCATGGGGGCCAACGGTCATCCTGTCCGACGGCGACGTGGTCTTTCAGCCGCGCAAAGTACAACGATCGGGATTGTGGGACGCCGTCGAGGGGCGCGTTCTGATCTACATTCACAAAGAGCGGATGCTGGTTGACGTTGAGCGGCACTACCCGGCGCGGCGTTACGTCATGGTGGACGATAAGCTGCGCATTCTTACGGCTATGAAAAAAGTCTGGGATGGCCGGTTGACGACGGTCTTCCCGCACCAGGGACACTATGCGCTCGACCATGACAGCATCGCCGCCTATCCACCGGCGGACATCACCATCGAGCGCATCGGCGACCTCGTGCATTACGATCTGTCTGCGCTTGTCGGCGCCGTTCAGAAAGGATAGACAAACAATGCCGGAGGAAAACCATCTCCCGTGTAAATTTCGTTGGAAAGGCGGATATTCGGGAAGTTGAGGATCATATCTTTTGGATTTCCTGAGAGAAATGGAATCGACGGAAACATGCCTCTGTCGTTAAGGAGGACCTTGTGAACGTAAGCCCCCGTGCAGGAAAGCCTGCAGAACCATCAATGCTGGTTAACGTGCCTGAACTTATTACGGCCTATTACACCGAGGCGCCCGACCCCGGTATAGACGGGCAGCGCGTCGCCTTCGGCACCTCGGGACACCGGGGTTCCTCGCTGGAAAAAACCTTCAACGAAGCACACATCCTCGCCATCACCCAGGCCATTTGCCTGCACCGCCAGGGGCAGAAAATCGGCGGCCCGTTGTTCCTCGGCATGGATACGCATGCGCTTTCGGTACCGGCTTTCGCCAGCGCGCTCGAAGTGCTGGCGGCCAACGGGGTGGACGTCATGATTGCAGAGAGAGATGAATACACCCCCACTCCTGCCGTTTCTCACGCTATTCTCACCTATAACCACGGGCGGAAATCGGGACTCGCAGACGGTATCGTGATTACCCCTTCCCATAACCCGCCCGACAACGGAGGTTTCAAGTACAATCCCCCCAACGGCGGTCCGGCAGAGCCGGACGTCACCGGCCGGATCGAGAAGACGGCGAACGAGTTTCTTGCGAACGACCTGAAGGGCGTGAGAAGAATACCCTATGAGAAGGCAATTCGCGCCGATACGACGCGCCGGCACGATTACCTCGGTTCCTATATAAACGATCTGAGCAGCGTGGTCGACATGGAGGCCATCCGGGGCGCGAATATCAGTCTGGGTGTGGACCCGCTCGGCGGCGCGGCGGTCCGCTACTGGGGACCTATTGCCGACCGTTATGGTTTAAACCTCACTGTCGTAAACGAGGCCATTGATCCCACGTTCCGTTTCATGACCGTCGATTGGGACTGCAGGATCAGGATGGATCCTTCGTCCGCTTATGCGATGCAGCGGCTGATCGGCCTGAAGGACCGGTTCGATGTGGCCTTTGCCTGCGACACCGACGCGGACCGGCATGGGGTTGTCACGCGGGGCGAGGGGCTGCTTCCGCCTAACCACTATCTCGCCGTTGCCATATATTACCTCTTCCAGCACAGGCCGAAGTGGCGGCCTGAAGCATCTGTCGGAAAGACCGTGGTGAGCAGCCGGATGATCGATTACGTCGCGGCGAAGCTCGGAAGGAAACTCTTCGAAGTGCCCGTCGGTTTCAAATGGTTTGTCGACGGCCTGCTCGACGGCTCTCTCGGGTTCGGCGGCGAAGAGAGCGCGGGCGCGTCGTTTCTCCGTCGCGACGGCGCCGTCTGGACGACGGACAAGGACGGAATCGTGCCGGCCCTGCTCGCTGCGGAGATCACGGCGCAAACGGGCCGCGATCCCGGCGAGATCTACCGGGAGCTCACCGCCCAATTCGGAGATCCGTTGTACGACCGGATCGAAGCGCCGGCAACTCCCGAGCAAAAAGAGATCCTGAAGAAACTCTCTCCCCGGCACGTTACGTCGACGGTTCTGGCTGGGGAAAAGATAGAGAGCATTCTCACTTACGCTCCCGGCAATAACGCTCCGATCGGCGGGTTGAAGGTGACGGCAAAAAGCGGATGGTTCGCGGCACGACCGTCGGGGACCGAGAACATTTACAAGATATACGTGGAAAGCTTCCTCGGCAAGGACCATTTGAATCGCATCGAAGAAGAAGCACAGATGATCGTCCGCGACGCCCTTGCAGCGATCCATGGCAAAGCCGCACCGAACGTGTGACGGTGCCGGGAATAGAAGGGGCGGAGGATCGATCTATGTTCATATTGGATTTGGAGGAGACCATCTATGAAAAAACCAGGAAAGGTAAGCAGTCCTCTCTATGCATTTCTACCCGTTGAAGTCGAGGGATTCGACGCCCTTGCGGAGCTTGCCCTGGACCTGCGCTGGTCGTGGAACCATGCGGCAGACGAAGTCTGGCAGCAGCTCGACCCGGAACTCTGGGATCTCACCCGCAACCCCTGGATCGTGCTCCAGACCGTTTCGCGCGAGCGCCTCGAGCGCGTGTCGGCCGATCCCTCATTCCGCAAGAAAGTCGACGGCCTCGTTCAGGCACGGCGCGATGCCGCGAAGTCCCCTGGGTGGTTTCAGAAGAATCATGCCGGCGCCCCGCTCAGTTCCGTCGCTTATTTCAGCATGGAATTCATGCTGAGCGAGGCACTCCCTATCTATTCCGGAGGTCTCGGCAATGTCGCCGGAGATCAGCTCAAGGCCGCCAGCGACCTGGGCGTGCCGGCGATCGGCGTGGGACTGCTTTATCAGCAAGGCTATTTCCATCAGATCATAGACCGAAACGGCGCACAGCAAGCCCTCTTTCCGTATAACGATCCCGGTCAATTACCGATCATGCCTTTGCGCGAGCAGAATGGGGAATGGCTTCGGGTGGAACTCAAATTGCCCGGATACTCTCTCTGGCTGCGCGCCTGGCAGGTCGAGGTAGGCAGGGCAAAGCTCTACCTGCTCGACAGCAATGATGCGGCGAACTTTCCGGCCCACCGAGGCATTACGAGCGAGCTCTACGGAGGCGGACCGGAGCTGCGGCTGCAGCAGGAGATGGCGCTCGGACTGGGAGGATGGCGTCTGCTGCGCATGCTTGGCCTCAAACCCGACGTCTGCCATTTGAACGAAGGACACGCGGCATTCGTTGTCCTGGAGCGGGCCCGATCGTTCATGGATGAGACCGGCCAGCCGTTCGAGGTCGCGCTGGCCGCGACCCGCGCCGGCAATCTTTTTACCACCCATACACCGGTGGCGGCGGGCTTTGACCGGTTCGCGCCCTTACTTATCGATCAATACCTCGGCAAGTACGCAACCGAGCGGCTCGGCATTCCGCTGAACGATTTCCTCGCCCTCGGCCGGGAAAACCCCGGCAATCCCTCGGCAGATTTCAATATGGCCTATCTTGCCGTGCGGGGCAGCGGGGCGGTCAACGGAGTCAGCCGTCTGCACGGAGAGGTGAGCCGGGGCATTTTTCAACCGCTCTTTCCCCGCTGGCCGCGGATCGAGGTGCCGGTAGGACACGTAACGAACGGGGTCCATATGCCTTCTTGGGATTCCGAGGAAGCCGATGAGCTCTGGACCTGCAGCTGCGGAAAAGAACGCTGGCAGGGAACCGTAGAAACCCTGGAGGAAAAGATCCGCCGGATTCCGGACTCCCGGTTCTGGGAGTGCTGCGCGTCCGCCAGAAAGTCCCTCGTTGAATTCGTCCGGAAGCGGCTGTCCCGCCAGCTTGCCGTCTCGGGCGCCTCTCCTGGGGAGGTTGAAAAGGCAAAACATGTGCTGGACGGAAACACTCTGACGCTGGGCTTCGCGCGCCGCTTTGCATCGTATAAGCGGCCGAACCTTCTGCTCCATGATCCGGAGAGGCTCCTCCGCATACTCTCTGATTCGCAGCATCCCGCGCAGCTTATCCTTGCAGGCAAGGCCCACCCCGCGGATCGGGCGGGACAGGCCATGATTCAGCAATGGACGGACTTCATCCGCCGCCCTGATGCGGGCAATCGCGTGGTCTTCCTGAGCGACTACGACATGCTTCTGACCGAGCAGCTCGTGCAGGGCGTGGACGTCTGGATCAACACGCCGCGAAGGCCTTGGGAGGCCTGCGGGACGAGCGGCATGAAGGTGCTCGTCAACGGAGGGCTTAATCTGTCGGAACTGGACGGATGGTGGGCCGAGGCATATACACCGGAAGTCGGGTGGGCGTTGGGCGACGGCAGGGAGCACGGCGATGATCCGGCCTGGGACGCCGCCGAAGCCGAAGAGCTTTACTCGCTGCTTGAACAAAAGGTGATCCCTGAATTTTATCTGCGCGATGAAAGCGGCATTCCGACCGGCTGGGTGGCGCGAGTTCGTGAGAGCATGGCGCGGCTGACACCACAATTTTCCGCGAACCGGGCGGTTCAAGAGTATACAGAGCAGTACTACATCCCCGCCGCGGCCGCCTATCGCGGCCGCACTGTCAATAAGGGCGCGGAGGGCTTAGAGCTGGTCAGATGGAAACATTCTTTGGAGGATAACTGGGCCAACCTGCGCTTCGGTGAAGTAACGGTAGATACTCGCGCTGAATACCATATATTTATGGTTCAGGTTTATCTCAACGGCGTCCCTGCAGATGCGGTGCGCGTAGAACTGTATGCCGACGGCTTGAACGGAGGCAAACCCGTACGACAGGAGCTGAAGAGGGGGCAACGGCTCGTGGGGGCCGAGAACGGCTATGTTTACAACGGGACGGTTCCCGCGACACGGCCGCCGGCGGACTATACCGCACGGGTCATACCTTTTCGCGCCGGAGTTGCGCTGCCGCTCGAGGTTGCGCAAATCTTATGGCAGCGCTGATTTTCCGGACGCGTCGCCGCTCTTTGCCGTCCCGCATCGTGTCCTTTAGCTCGTTCGTCGCAACTCGTTCCTCGGGAAACCTACTTCTCAAAGAGCTTCAGGTACTTTCCATATCCGTCCTTCACCAGGTCTTCCCTGGGAATGAACCGGAGCGCCGCTGAATTCATGCAAAAGCGAAGGCCCGTGGGCTTCGGCCCGTCGGTGAACACATGGCCTAAATGGGAGTCCGCGTGCCTGCTCCGCACCTCGGTCCGTATCGTGAACCAGCTCCAATCCTTTTTCTCCACGATATTGCCGGGCTCGAGGGGTTTCGTGAAACTCGGCCATCCCGTGCCGGAGTCGAACTTGTCGAGCGAGCTGAACAGAGGCTCGCCGGAAACGATATCGACATAGATGCCTTCTTTATGATTGTCCCAGTATTCGTTGTTAAAGGGCGGCTCCGTACCGTTCTCCTGCGTCACCTTGTACTGCAGGGGAGTGAGTCTCTTTTTTAATTCCTCTTTTGACGGTTTTACATAGACGTCATCCGACTTCGCGGTCTGCATCGGCGCCTCCTTTCCCCACACCTTTGCCAGATACTGGTCGCGGCCCGAATTGTAACGATAGAACTTATACCGGATCGGGTTCTTCTTCCAGTAGTCCTGGTGATATTCCTCGGCCCTGTAAAAGGGACCGGCCGGCCGTATCTCAGTGACGATTGGTTTATCGAAGCGGCCTGACCGTTCGAGTTCCTTTTTCGATTTTTCGGCGAGTCTCTTCTGCTCCTCGCTGTGGTAAAAAATGACGGACTTGTACGATGGTCCGCGGTCAACGAACTGACCGCCCGCATCAGTAGGGTCGACCTGCCTCCAAAAAACGTCAAGGAGTCTCTCGTAGCTCACTTTGGCCGGGTCGTAGGTGATCTCCACGGCTTCCACGTGACCTGTTGTCCCTGACGACACTTCTTCGTAGGCAGGATCCACCTTGTGCCCGCCCGTATATCCGGAGACGACCTCCTTCACTCCGTCCAGTTTCTCGAAGGGCGGCGCCATGCACCAGAAACAGCCACCGGCGAAGGTCGCCTTTTCGAGACGTGGAGCGTTGGTCGCCCCCGCTTGCGGAACCATGAGCGGCAGAAGAAACAGCGTTCCTAAGAATATTTTCGAAAGCATGATTGTATCCTCTCTCTTATTCTCTTCTTTTTACATTATACACCCGCGCCCTGTCTCGCGCCCGCCTTCCCAGGACATTTTTTGTCTTGTTTTCGGCCCGATGGCGGCCGTTAAAATTCTTGCCATGTTTTGTTGTTTATAGTACGCTTGTTACATTGTGGGAAGTGAGGCATCGTTCTTTTCGCCGGCGGCCTGCCTTGCCTTACAGAAAAAGCCGGCCTGACATGAACATTTCCGGGAGAAATGCATCTTTGAAAAAACTCGGTCCTTCATTCTTCCAGAGCAACGCAAGAAAACTTGCTCGTGACCTGATCGGGAAGATCCTCGTCCGTCGCATCCGGGGCAGAAAGTACAGGGCGCGCATCGTGGAAACCGAAGCATACGTCGGACCGCGCGACCTTGCATCTCATTCATCCAAAGGCCGTACAAAACGGAACGAGGTCATGTTCGGCCCGGCGGGCCATGCATACGTCTATTTTATTTACGGGATGTACGAGATGTTCAATATCGTGGCCGGTAAAGCGGGTAGCGGTCAGGCCGTTCTCATACGGGCGGCGGAGCCTCTCGACAACTGGCAGGCCGATCTCTCCGGTCCCGGCAAGCTCACCCGCGCGCTCAAGATCACCCGTTCCTCTAACGGCCTGGACCTGACCGGAGACACGCTGTTCCTGCTCGACGATCCATGCTACCGGCCCCGGATCGGCAGGAGCAGGCGCGTGGGCGTCGAGTACGCCAAGGAATGGAGGGACGCACTCCTTCGTTTTTTCGACGCCAAAAGTACCGCAGTGTCCAAACGCCGCTTCCTGTAACCCCGGCGCTCCCTCGTTTGTCTCACGCGAACGCACATGAAAAAGTTTAGTATTGATTCGTGACGATCCGAGCTGTTTCGCTGAGTAGTAAATCCTACACTATCTGCAGCAGAAGCTTCAGTTCGAAGTGCTCGCGTTTTGTGCGATTCTGCAAACCTCCTGAATTGTTGGTACTTTTTTGCAAAGCACCTCTGGCACGCATGATGCACAATAAAGCTGAAAATTGTTTTCTGCCTATTTTCCAAAACAAGGAGGATGTTATGAAAAGCGTGTCTGCTTTAGTTGAAACCTGACAAATAATTTCACAATTGGCTCGCGGCTGCAGTAAACAGGACGATCACTGAAACAGGGCTTAAGAAATAACTACTTACACAAGGAGATTAAAAAATGAAGAAATTTTACTTACCGATCGCTATTGCTTTTTTTGCAGCGGCACTCACAGTCGGGTGCTCCAAGGGATATCAGGCGCAGAAGTCCGTCGACGACGTAAACATTGCGCTTTCGGCAGGTTCCTATCCCCTCGTGAAGGGAGACAACACGCTCACGGTCAAGGTGGCCGATGCTGCGGGAAAACCGGTAACAGACGCTCAGGTCGCGGCGAAGTTCTACATGCCGCCCATGCCGGGCATGGCGGCCATGGACTTTGACCCTCCTGCCACGCTCAAGGGCAATGCCTACACGATTACGGTGAACCCTCCCATGGAGGGCGGATGGAAGGTGGATGTGACCGTCGCGCGCACCGGTAAGCCCGCGGCAACGGCGACGTTCAACCTCGACGCACGGTAATCGACAACGCGTGGGGCTTCAAGGAGGCGTCCATGATGAACTGGGGCAATTACGGATGGGGAATGGGGTTTGGCTGGATATACATGATCGTCTTCTGGGCGCTCGTCATACTGGGGATCGCCTATATCATCAAATTGATCGCGGGGCGGGAAGTGAAGGACGGAAAAGAGTCGGCGCTCGACATACTCAAGAAGAGATACGCGAAAGGCGAGATCACCAAAGAAGAGTACGAGAAAATGAAGGACGACCTCAAGAAGAGTTGACGGAGGAGGGCATGAAACTGGTGACAGCCTTCATACGGACAACGAGTCTCGAGCACGTGGTGAGAAGGCTCGATAAAATCGGCATCCGGGGACTGACCATATCGGAGATCAAGGGGATCGGGCAGCAGACTGAATTGTTCAAACCGTACACTATTCACGATAAGATCGAGATCATCGTCCCCAATGAAAAGGCCGACGAGGTCGCGCAGGTCATACGCGATCACGCGGCAACGGGCCTCGCCGGCGACGGACTGGTCGCCGTGTCTCCCCTCGACTACGTGATCAAGATCAGGACAAAGGAGCAGTTCGCATGAACGAGAGATTGCGGCAGGCATGGGAAAGCATCGAGGAGGGGGCTTTTCTCTCCAGAGAGAAAATGGGAAACAAGCTCGTCCTGGCCAAGTATTATCACGCTATGATGAATTGTCTCTTCGCCCTGTTCGGCATCCGGGACCTCGGGAGGCTCACTCACGCGGACGTCATCGAACGTTTTGAACGGGAGTACGTGCGGCCGGGGAAGATCGACAGTGCGATTCTCGACGTCCTCCGCCGGGCTTATGCTCTCACCCATGAGTGCGACTGCGGGCACATGCCGGTGCCGACGGACGAAGAAATTGACGCGGCACGACATGCGGCGGAGAGCCTCATTCACGCGGTTGAAGGATTGTTGAGAACGGGGGTGGCGGTCAATGAAAGTAGCGCTGTTTAACGTGGACACAAACCTTTGCGCCGACTGCTCCCTTGCGCTCCGGCGATTTATCGGGGGCATGGACGGCGTGGATTCTATCGACGTCGATAACGGGAAGATTGCCGTCAAGTTCAACGAAACCGAGATCGACGAGGAAAAGCTTTCCAGGATCACAAGGGACAGCATAGAGAGGCTGGGATACAGGGTGGAAGAAAAGGAGTTATAATGAATACGGAGATGATGTTTCATGAAAAGAGACCCTGTATGCAACATGGAGGTAGAGGGAGCTTCCGCCGTAACGGCCGAATGGAAGGGCGAGATGGTTTATTTCTGCTCCGAAGGATGCAGGGACAAATTCCTTGCGGAAAAGACGTGCGCCAGGCCGCAGACATCTTATGATCTCATCATCGTCGGAGGCGGCCCCGCAGGGCTGACGGCTGCGGTGTACGCGGCGACGATGAAGATGGACGCTTTTCTCATAGCCAAAGACCTCGGCGGCCAAGCCGTCGACAGCACGAAGATAGAAAATTACATGGGCTTCGATTTCATCACGGGGCCCGAGCTTATTGAAAAATTCCGGTACCAGTTGGTTCACTCCCACTACATCGATCACGTGCTCGCTGCAGTTGAGAAGATCGAGCCCGTGGAGGAAGGCTTCCAGGTGACGACCTCGGAGCTGAAAGCGTATATCGCGAAAGCCGTGATCATCACCACGGGCATGACGAGGCGAACGCTGGGCGTGGAGGGCGAAGAGCGATTCCAGAGAAAAGGGGTTTTTTACGGCAACATCCAGGATTTCTCCTTTGTCCACGACAAGGATGTTGTCGTTGTCGGCGGAGGGAACTCCGCGCTCCAGATGGTGGAGAATCTTCACGGCATTGCGGCGCGCGTCTACCTCGTTTCCGCCACCGAACTCACGGGAGACGCGGCGGTCATCGAGCGGGTGCGGTGCTTTGACAACCTGAGCGTATACGAGGAATACAAGGTTGTCGAATTCACGGGCAATGCCTCGCTCAAAGGGGTCACGGTCAGGAAAATGGCGGGAGAAGAAACGGTCCACCTTTCCGCGGAAGGAGTCTTCATTGCCATAGGTTTGAAGCCGGATTCCGGGCTTGTTTCGCACCTTGTGGAGGTGAACGACCGGGGCGAGATCGCGATCCAACCCGATTGCTCGACATCCTATCCTGGAATTTTCGCCGCCGGCGACATCACCAATGCCTTCGGGAAACGGATCATTATCGCCTCGGGTGAAGGGGCGAAGGCGGCGCTCGCGGCGCGGCAGTATCTGCTGGACCTCCGGAAAAAAAAAGAAGTGGCGGTCTGTACTGGCCGTTCGTAGCGGGCAGACCATTTCATAAGCATTCATAAGCAAAGGTAAGACGATTTGAAAAGCGTATCGATGAACCGGAAGAGGCCATGGAGCTTCGCAGGGCATCTGAAGTAAGATTGACGGCTTTTTTCTCGCCTCTCTGTAAGTTTTTATCATACTAAATGCCTAAGAAGAATTGTAACGGTTCGGCTTAAATACTTGCTTATCGGCGAGCAGGGTGGTAACGTGTTTTTCGCTCGCGACTTTGTGGAAGCGCGCCTGGTAAAAAGTGACTAAGCTTATGGTTGTTCACGCGAGGCGGTTGTGATCAATATCACAAAACAGACAGAACAGAATTATCTGACCGAAGATACTTACAATGCTTTTTACAAATATATTCCGGAGACACCGGAGGATTAATCCCGGATTAATTCTTTTATTATTTGGGTTTCTTTCTTATCTCCTCACCGGTTGCAGCCTTCCTCGTCCGCAAACTTCCCTTACAGAAGGCGGTGTAAGATTTGAACTGAGAGCTCCCCGTGCCCGAAGGGTTGCCGTTGTCGGAGATTTTAACAACTGGAACACTGATAAAGATGTTCTCGACGGTCCCGATGCGCACGGGGTATGGAAAAAAACCATTCACTTGCCTGAAGGTCGCTATGAGTATCTTTTCCTTGTAGATGGAAAGACATGGCTTCCGGATCCTGCCGCCCTTTCCTCGGAAGATGGTCTGGGAGGAGCAAACTCAGTCATCTATGTGAACGAATAGATTTGTGTAACCTTTTCTTTTTTCATTCGTCTTATATGGCGATAACTGCTGTGGAAAAAAGTTTTTAGCTTTTATTCCGTCGTCCGCTTGTGCACAAAGCGTACATGAACAGAAACAATGAAGGAGGTCTGTTGTAATGAAAAGCGTGTATCAGCAAGAACAATTAAGGAGGTTTTTTGCAATGAAAGGAATCATGAATTTGCGAGTAGTTTTGGTTCTAACTCTCTTGATCGTATCCACGACGTTTCTTTTCGGTTGTGGCAGCGGAAGCGGCAGTACAACTCCGGCGGTGAATGGCGGAACAACAGGCACAAACGGAACAGGCACAAACGGAATGATCGGCGGAACGGCCGTCAAGGGCCCCATAAGCAGCGGCACTGTAACGGCGTATGAAATTAATGGCGGGACCATGGGTCCGCAACTGGCCAGCGCAACGACGGACACGCAGGGCAATTTCACCATGAACATCGGCAGCTACACCGGCCCTGTTATGCTGCAACTGGGCGGAGGCGCCTACATAGACGAGGCGACGGGCACCGTAATGCCCATGGAGCCGGGCGACGTGATGACTGCCGTCATCTCCTCGGCAACGGGCACGGCGATGAGCGGAATCCAGATAACGCCCCTCACCTCAATGGCACAGGCGCTGGCGCAATACATGAGCGGCGGCATGACTGAAGCGAACATCACTGCGGCGAACTCTGCGGTGGGTGCTTACTTCATGGTAAACGACATTCTCCATACGCAGCCCATGAACCCGCTGGTGCAGGGATCGGGCAGCACGGCTACCACGGGCGCGAAGAACTACGGCATGACAATAGCCGCCATGACGCAGTACGCAAATACCATAGGGATGACCGATTCTTCGGGTATCGTCACCGCCATGATGGATGACGCTTCTGACGGGATCTTAAACGGCATGATGGGAAGCACCTCTATCACGATGGGCGGCAGCATGATGGGCGGCACCATGATGCAGTCCACTGCCGGGACGAGCGGGCTGGCGAATGCGATGTCGACATTTATCGGGTCAACGATGAACAAATCCGGTCTCACGATTACGGATATGCAGAATCTTATCAACCAGCTGAGCACTTCCAGCGGACAAATCGAGAGCACCGGAACAGGGACAGCAGGGGCGAACGGGATGATTGGCGGAACGGTGTTCACCGGGCTTGTCAAGAGCGCCACGGTAATGGCATTTGCGGTCAATAATGGCATGATCGGCGCGCAGTTGGCGAGCAGGACAACGGACACGCAGGGCAATTTCACCATGTCGTTCGGAGCGTACTCCGGTCCCCTCATGCTTCAGGCGACCGGCGCAACGTATACTGATTTGGCCACGGGAGCGACAACGACCTCCTCCCTCGGCGACATAATGACAGCCGTCATATCATCCGTTACGAGCGGCGAAACCGTGACCGGAATTCAGATCACTCCCCTTACCTCGATGGCACAGGCCCGGGCGCAATACATGACCGGCGGTATGACAGCCGCGAACATCACTGCGGCAAACACGGCGGTCGGCAATTATTTCATGGTGAGCGACATCCTCCATACGGAGCCCATGGATCCGCTCGTGTCAGGCTCCGGGACCGGGGCGACCGCGGACGCGCAAGACTACGGAATGACAATAGCCGCCATGTTGCAGTACGCGCAGAGCATAGGTCTGACGGATCCCTCTGCCATTATCACAGCCATGATGGATGACGCATCGGATGGTGTGATGAATGGCATGATGGGAAGCACTTCGATCACGTTGAGCGGCATGGGCGGCGGCATGATGGGCGGAGGCGGCACCATGATGCAGTCCACCGCCGGCACAAGCGGATTGGCGGACGCGATGACGACGTTCATCAATAATACGTCTGTGAACCAATCCGGTCTGACGACTACGAATATGCAGACCCTTATCAACCAGCTCAACACATCGAACGGAACGATACAATAATATAATCCAACCGTCCTCAGGAGCTTCTGAAGACATAATAGCCCGTCGAGGCAGCCGGATTGATATCCGGCTGCCGGCTTTTCTTACATCTTCTCTTCCGATTACTTTCAAGGAATCTTTCCCAAAGCGTTCTTCTGAAGAAGTAAATAGCATTGCACACAATCATCTTGGTGCGCACATAACATCTTGAATCCTGAAATTTACTGTACGTACAACCAAAGGTCTTAAAAGTTTTATCACCAGCAGTGCTATATTTAAATGTATGAAATACTACATGCCTTAGAGCATATGCCTTTTATTTGTCTTATGATTCATTCCCGTCTTTTTGTAGCAGTCTGATTTATTAAAAAAAATTAGAAACCCTGCAAGGGCACACGTATTGCAATGTTGCACAGCAGCGAGGATAGATGTATGAAACCTTACGCTGTGCCGTTTCTTATACTCGGAATTGTTTCTCGTCATGATCGGCGGGATAGGAATGGCGCTCATGATGTTGATCATGATCTTATGACCGGAGGTAATCCTATGGAATGGATCAGAGAAAACTGGGTCTTTCTGATATTTTTCATCCTCTTCATCGCCATGCACGTCTTCGGCCACGGCATGCACGGAGGACACGGCGGGCACGGTGAAGAAGAGGGGCACAAAGGCCATGAAGGCGAAGCATCGCCTGAGAAAAGCCACAAGAAGGGAGGGCATGGAGGATGCTGTTAAATATAAGAGTGGTGAGCTGGTCAGTGGGGTTCTTCCTTGCAATTTCATTTATTCTCTGCGTTCTCTACGGGCTGGTCGTTCCGGAAAGACTGCATGGGATGAGAGCTTTTCTTGAGGCCGTACTTCCTGCCTTCAAGTGGTTGAGCTTCGGCAAGTTCATCCTCGGGCTCGTGGAGAGCTTTCTGTACGGGGTATATGTAGGTCTTGTGTTTGTGCCTATATATAATTTTGTAAATAAGAAATCGGGACAGATATGAAACTGAACCCTTTGGGAAGATTTGGGACAAACAGTTTCCTGAGGGCTTTAAGCCAGAGATATATCGAGGCTCCCATGCTCAGGAAGATGGCAGCCAAAGAAAAATATCCGCTCTGTCTTGAGATAGGATGTGGCAGGGGCATCGGCGCGGAGATTATAGTTGGGAAATTCAGCGCTGAAAAAGTAATCGCCACCGACATAGACCCGGAACAGATAGACAGGGGAAAAGGCATCTTAAGAATAAACTTAAAGACCGCGTAGTGCTCAGGGTGGAAGACGCAATGGCGCTCGATGAGCGGGATGATGAATTTGACGCCGTCTTTTCATTCGGGGTCATTCACATGACGGAGGATTGGAGAAAAACGATCAGGGAAATTCTAAGGGTTTTGAAGCCCGGCGGAGAGCTTTTCTTCGTGGAAATGCTGGAATCGATTACCAAAAATTCCTTCCTTGTAAAGATATTCCATTATACAGGGGGCGGAGAATTCGGCGTAAACGAATTGGAGGATGCGCTTGGTAAAGAGGGATTGAAAGTAACCGGCTTAAAACATATCGGCAATCTGTTTGCCCTTGGGGCTGCAAGAAAGAGGGAGGAATAATCATGCACGGTGAAAATATTTCTTATGCCTACGGCTTCTGGAGCCTCGTTGTCGTCAACGCAGGGCTGTTTGTCTTCTTTCTCCTGAGTTTTTTGACGCCGCTCAAGAAACGGGAGTGGCGATCCATGAGCGTGACCATCGCCTTCTTCGTCGCCCTCTTCACCGAGATGTACGGCTTCCCGCTCACGATCTACATCCTCACCGGCCTTCTCGGCAGCAAGTACCCCGCGCTCAATCCCTTTTCCCATGCAAGCGGGCACCTCTGGCTTACCTTCCTCGGCGGCGGCCCCCTCATGTTGGCGGTCATCCATCTTATCAGCAACGGGCTCGTGATCATCGGGTTCGCGATCATGTGGAAAGGATGGAAGC
>JAWOJY010000209.1:0-4796 GCA_033854515.1 Nitrospirota bacterium | reverse complement strand
TTTGTAATTAGCAAGTCCTATGCCCGTAAGTGTTAGCTTGATTTTCAGCCGATTTCTGAGTTTCTTTTGAATTGTTCGCACATACCTTTGTATCCATGGGAAACAGTGAAATCACTAAGTTCGATATTTCATTGAGAATTCACTTGTGTGTCCTTTAGAAACAGTCCCGGGGCCATGCGGAACACTTTATTTTTCAGCGTGATTGTTGTTTCCGGCGGATACGATTCGCATTGGTTCAAAGTTTTTGGGATTCCGGAACCCTTATGACATTCATCTGTCGGTCGCCTCATTGCCGTTAAAGGTAACGAGTTTCTTCTCAATATGAGTTCCACGAAAAGTCTTATTAATGGTCGCGTGCCGGGACTGCCGTTTCTTCCACCTTCTGACCACGGCAGCAGAGCGTGTATACTGCTGCTTTCGTCATAACCCAGAGGTATGTGTTTTGCATAAATATTTTTTATCACGGAGCCGCGAAGGTCACGAAGTTCACAAAGAAATCAATTGATTTTCTTCGTGTCCTAGTGTCTTTGTGGTAAGCTTCGGTTCCAGCTTGTCCGGGTTGGAGGGTGATCATGTGCGGAATCGTGGGTTACGTCGGGAAGGCAGACTCGCTTCAGGTCCTCATTGACGGATTGAAAAGGCTTGAGTACAGAGGATATGATTCGGCGGGCGTTGCCTTCCTGGACGGACGGGGTCTGGAAGTATATAAAACGAAAGGCAAGCTTCGCGACCTGCAGAGAATTCTGCCGGACCCTCTCCCGCATCTTCGAGCGGGTCTCGGGCATACGCGGTGGGCGACTCACGGGGCCCCGTCCTCGACAAACGCCCATCCGCACCATGTCGGCGGCGTGGCCGTCGTGCATAACGGCATCATTGAAAATTATCACGAGCTGAAATCTCGTCTTCAGGCCGAAGGCCATTCGTTCCTTTCGGAAACGGACACCGAAGTGATTCCCCAGATGATATCCGGGTATTTGAAAGAAGGTCTCTCACTGAGGGCAGCGATAGAAAAAACGCTCCCTCTCCTGCGAGGTTCATATGCTCTCGGCATCGTGTGCGAAGCCGTTCCGGAAACCCTCTTTGCAATACGGAAAGGAAGCCCGCTCGTCATCGGGATCGGAGAACGGGGATATTACTGCGCTTCGGACGTTCCGGCCCTGCTGCCCTATACGAACAAGTTCGTATTCATGGAAGACGGCCAGATGTGCGTCATGATGACTGAGGGAATGGAGATAATTGACCTCGCGTCAAAGACTACCATTCCGGTCAGGGACAAGACCGTTGAAATCTCCTGGACGCCTGCCATGGCTGAAAAGGGAGGCCACGATCACTTCATGCACAAGGAGATCTTTGAGCAGCCGGCGGCAATCATGGATACCGTCGGCGAATGGATAGACAACCCGGTGAGACTGCTGGACAGCCTCGGTATCTGCGCCGACGGGACATCGGGAGTGAAAAGGCTGCAGATCGTTGCCTGCGGCACGTCCTATCACGCGGCGCTTGTCGGCAAATATATGATCGAGAATCTCGCCCGCGTCCCCGTGGAGGTCGACATCGCCTCTGAGTACCGGTACCGGGAACCGATCATAGACGGGGGGACTCTTTTCATGTCCATTACGCAGTCCGGCGAGACCGCCGACACGCTCGCGGCGCAACGAGAGGCGAAGGACAGGGGCGCGCGGGCCCTGACGGTTTGCAACGTGGTCGGGAGCACCTCATCGAGAGAAGCCGATGCCGTGCTTTACACCCATGCGGGACCGGAAATCGGCGTTGCCTCCACCAAGGCGTTCACTGCCCAGATGGCGGCCCTCACCATGCTCGCCATTTGCATGGGCCTCGGCACAGGCGGACTGTCGCGGCGTGATGCCGATGAGATCATTTCTTCCCTTCTCGCACTACCTGCATGCGTGAAGGTGATACTCGCCGGAGACGAAAAGATAAGAAAACTCTCCGGCACTCTCACAGATTCAAGGAGTCTGCTCTACCTGGGGAGAGGCATCAACTATCCGATCGCCCTCGAAGGCGCGCTGAAACTGAAAGAGATATCCTATATTCATGCAGAGGGGTATCCGGCAGGTGAAATGAAGCACGGCCCCATCGCGCTGATCGAGGAGAACCTGCCGGTCATTGTCGTTGCTTCGCTGAACAGCCTTCTCGAAAAGACCCTATCGAACATCGAGGAAGTGAAAGCCAGAGGCGGGAGAGTGATCGTCGTGACCGATTCGCCTGTCTCGCTCGGAAACAAGGCGGACGAGGTGATGGAAGTCCCCCATACCCACCCTCTGTTGTCGCCTTTCGTCAGCGTAATTCCTCTGCAATTACTCGCCTACCACGTCGGCGTGATTAAGGGGTGTGACGTGGACCAGCCGAGGAACCTGGCAAAGAGCGTTACCGTAGAGTGATCATCAATGAAGCAGGGAGGACCTATGGATGGAATATGGGTCAAGAGGTGCCCGCGCTGCGGAAATTATATGACGAAGGAAAATCCTGAAGAGCCGTGCATGTGCTGTGCATGCGGATGGCAGGAACAGGGTGAGCCGTTTTTCTGCGAGCTGACGAATCATTATTGCGATCTCGCGCCGAGGCTCTGATCCTTGCTTCTGCCTGCTCAAGAAAGCGCCTGTAACGGTTTTTCGCCATCTCCTTTTATCGTGTATCCCCGGCTCCTATCATGTTCTGCGTATCTCTCCGTCAGGTACATCAAGAGATCGAACCTCTCCTTGAGAGGCATTTGGAGATACATCGGAGATTCCATTATTATCTGGATCATCTTCGCTGATAACTCTTCCATAATAAAGTAATATGCATACGTCGCGCCATTTTTTTAACTGCCTGATTTTAAAGGCTTACTCTGAGATTAATTTTTTTGTGTAAAAAATTCCGACAATGTCATTTTTTTTAAGACGGCAGGAAAAAATATCTGGAGATACCTGACTCAAAGTCTTTTTTCAAGGCCAGAAAGTATGATCAATCTCTGCGACAGTTTACGAAATTCGTTTTTTGTCGAAATATTTTACATTATTCACCCTATTGCCATATAACAAATATGTTTCGACTTATTTCGCTTGTCTGCAAACACAATTGCCTGCCACCTTCTATATAGAGCCTGCTATCAAGGGCTTACCCGGATAGTACATCATGCAATCAACATCAAGAGCGTTCTGTTCATCGCCTTTTTATTGTCGGATAAATTTACAACGTTCTTCTTCAAATTTATCAAAACGATAAAATTACCAATTCTTAAACATCAAGCATAAAATGCGGACATGTGGCTTCTGACGACGAGCAATACCGGCAGCACGGCGATTAATAGTGTTGCTATGGGCCGGATCACCTTGACTGCGGGAAACCATTGGGACGGATACTCACTGACACCTTATTGAAAACGAGATTTTCCTTTATCATCGCGCCGGCGGCGCCATGAACTCCGGTCCTACGGGGTCAGTAATGGTCTCGCGCAGGATGACGTCGATCTCCGCTCTGGCCTGCTCATCGAGGGACCATCCGGTCACTCCGTCGAGCGCATCAAGCTGGTCGGGCCTGCGCGCTCCCCAAAGCGCGATGTCCACTCCCTGGTCGAGTATCCACCGGACGGCCAGGTGGATCACCCGCTTGTTATACTTCTCCCGGGCGAACCGGTCGAGGCGCTCGACGGCGTTCAGGTACTGGCCGTAGCGCGGCTGCCGGAACTTGGGATCGATTGTGCGCAGGTCGTCCCCATGAAACACGCTGTCGGGCCGCATCTTCCCGGAAAGCAGGCCGCGGCATAAGGCGCCGTAGGAAAGGATAGAAATTTTATTGTTCCCGCAGTAGGGAAGGACGTCCCTCTCGATCTGCCGCTCAAAGAGATTGTAGGGAGGCTGCGATGTGTGAAGCGGCGCCGTTTTCCTGAAGAGCTCCATTTGATCCGGCGAATAGTTGCTCACGCCGATGGCCCGGATCTTCCCCTGCTTATAGATCTCATACATGGCTCCCGCGGTCTCTTCCACCGGGACCTTCGGGTCAGGCCAGTGCACCTGGTAGATGTCGATATAGTCCGTCCTGAGGCGGCGAAGTGAGTCTTCGATCTCCAGAAAAATCCTCTGCCTCGATGCGTTTCGCCGCACTCCGCCCCCGCTCCATTCGAGCGCTACCTTCGTCGCAATCACGATGCGATCGCGGCGCCCGTACGTTGAAATCGCCTGCCCCACAACCTCTTCTGAACGTCCGAACCCGTACACGGGCGCCGTGTCGATCACGTTGATGCCCCTGTCGAGCGCTGCGTGGATGGCCGCAATCGACAGTTGGTCGTCGGTCCCGCCCCACATCCATCCGCCGATCGCCCAGGTGCCGAGGCCGATTCGGGAGGCTTTGATGGGCGTTGCCTTGTTTACCTGCACAAATTCCATAGGCCCTCCTTCGGACCGGTAACGCGTCTTCATTTCATTGTATCACAGCTTGTTTTGCGTGAAAGACGAGGCAAAATGAGACAGCAAAGGATGTACTCGGCGCGGCCGGAACGCCCGCCAGGCGGTCCTCGTTCTACCTAAGGGATTCCCACGTCCTCCGCGCTTTACGCCTTTCAGTGCCTTCTTCGTTTTTCTGTGGCCATATGTTATAATGACGCTGTCCATGATATGATACGGGTTGCGGTGTCCGATATTTTTACACATTGATACACGCTGTACCGATATGGGAACGAGAGGCATGATCCTAAAGAAGGGAACCTTATGGCAGGCTCTGACGACGACCACTGAGCGGGCGCTGGGCGTCGGCGCCCTGCTGCCGGTCCCGACCGATTACACGTTCGTAGAGGA
>JAWOJY010000208.1:0-4927 GCA_033854515.1 Nitrospirota bacterium | reverse complement strand
GATCACGCGCGGCCGGGAGGAGATGGGATTCGGGTACCGCACGGCCGACATCACCGAGGGTTTTGCGCTCCTCGACGCCAGGATCATCCTGCGCCGCGACGAAAGGGAGAGGGTAAAGGCCCGGATCAAGGACCTGATGGAGAAGAGAAAGCAGCGCCAGCCCTGGGGGCAGCCGAACGCGGGGTCAATATTCAAGAATCCGCAGGAGGAGTCTGCGGGCAGGCTCATCGAGTCGGCGGGGCTCAAGGGGAAGAAGGTTGGAGGGGCCCAGGTGTCGGACAGGCACGCGAACTTCATCGTCAATACGGGCAAAGCAAAGGCTTCGGACGTGCTGGCGCTCATGGAGATCGTAAAGCAGACCGTGCTCGAGGTGCACGGCGTGAGGCTCGAGCCGGAGATCAAGATCATCGGAGAAGATTAGTCTGCCGCGAAGGCGCGAAGAGCGAAGAAAGATTGAAAAGCCGCGAATGTGAGCAAACGGAGAAATACAAGACCGATTTTTAATTCGCGTACATTCGCGGCAGAAAGAATAGGCATTATGGCTCTCGTAACAAACAAAAAGATCGGTGTCCTCATGGGCGGGCTTTCGTCCGAGCGGGAGGTGTCGCTCGCGAGCGGAAACGCGATCCTGGCGGCGTTCAAAGAAAAAGGCTACCATGCCGTTGCCGTCGACGTGGACAGGAACGTCGCCGGGAAGCTGCGCGAGCATGGGATCGACGTGGCGTTTATCGCCCTGCACGGCCGATTCGGCGAGGACGGCGCGATCCAGGGCATGCTCGAAGTCATGGGGATACCCTACACGGGCTCGGGCATTCTTGCGAGCGCGCTCGGCATGAACAAGACTTTCTCGAAACAGATATTCACGGCCCACGGCCTCCAGGTCGGGCCGTACCGGGCGGTTTTTTCCGGCGATGCGGAGAAGGTGAAGAGCGCTCTTAACGAGATCGCGTTCCCGGCAGTCGTCAAGCCCTGCGCCGAAGGGTCGAGCGTGGGTGTGAGCCTGGTCTTCAAAAAAGAAGACCTCGCCCCGGCCGTGAAGCTCGCGTTCGAATACGGGGGCGAGATCATCGTCGAACGATACATCAGGGGCAAGGAAGTCCAGGTGGGGGTTCTCGGGAACAGGGCGCTCGGCGCAATCGAGATCGTGCCGAAAGAGGCCTTTTACAACTACAGGGCGAAGTACGAGAAAGGAATGTCCGACCACTTTTTCCCCGCGCGGATTCCCGGCGACGTGTACGCGCGCACGCTCGAGGCGGGCCTGGCCGCTCACCGCGCCATAGGGTGCAGGGGATACAGCCGGGTCGACTTTATCATTGACGACACCGGCATTCCCTATATTCTCGAGGTGAACACGCTTCCGGGCATGACGGCCACGAGCCTTCTGCCCGAGATCGCCAAGGGCGTGGGAATACCCTTTCCCGATCTTGTGGAAGAGATCCTGAGACTGGCGCTTCCGGGGCAGTGAAGAAAAGCCGCAAGGCGTGAGGCGTGAAACGGAAGGGGGAAAGGCGAGGCGAGGAGTGCGAGAGCGGCAGGTCGATGAAAGACTATAAGCACGTAAAGGTGCCGAGAAAGTACCGGGTATCGGCGCCGCGGACGAAGGTCAACCGGGTGCGGGCGGGCACGGGCAGGGGGCCCGGCGCGAACGCCCGGGGACTGAAGAGCGCGGTCATCAAAGTCTTCATTGCGATTATATTCGCCGGTACGGGCTATCTGGGCTGGCAGGCATACCGGATACTTACGCACGCCGATATCTTCCAGGTCGTCGGCATGGACGTGAAGGGCCTGCAACACCTCGACGAAGGGGACCTGAGGCCCATCGCGGAGGTCTTTACGGGGCAGAATATCTTCCGGGTGGACCTCGATGAAGCGGTACGCCGCGCCGAGGCGCTGCCGTGGGTGAAAGACGTCAAGATATACCGGAGATTGCCGAACAGGATCAGCGTCGTGATCACGGAGAGAACGCCGGCAGCCGTGCTCGACACGGGAAAGGCGCAGTACCTGCTCGACCCGGACATGGCGGTGATAGGCAAGGTGGCGAAAGATGACGTCCCGTCATGGCGGCTGCCCTGCATCTCGGCGAAGGGCCTCAATGCCGCACCCGGAGGGCAGGTCGCGTCCGCGGGGGTTGAAGAGGCCCTCGCGCTGCTGAACGAGCTTTCCCGCCGCGGCGGGTGGTCTCTTTCGGACGTTACGGTCAGGGCCGACACCGCCGAGACGCTCTCTCTTCTGTACGGTCAGAATGAATTCAGGATCGGAGCCGGAAATTACGGAGAGAAGCTCAGGCGGCTGGCGGAGGTTGCGGCCGATCTCAAAGAACGCGGCGTGACTGCGTCGTACATCGACCTCCGTCCCGAGAGGCAGGTCGCGGTGATGGTAAAAAGATAAGAGCAGAGAGCAGAGAGCAAAACCCTATGCCCCATGCTCTATGCCCTATGCTGTTACGATACGGATATCGTAGCCGTCAGACGATCATTACGGTGATCATGAACGATATGTGCATAAGAGTGGAGGGTGAGCCGTGGTAAAAAAACCGGACAATCTGATTGTCGGCCTGGACCTGGGCACGACGAAGGTCTGCGCGATCGTGGGCGAAGTGAAAGAGGGCGGCCAGGTGGACATCATCGGGATCGGCATCAGCCCCTCCTACGGACTCAAAAAAGGCGTGGTCGTGAACATCGACAGCACCGTGGAGTCGATCAAGAAAGCGGTGCAGGAAGCCGAGCTCATGGCGGGCGTGGAGATAAATTCGGTATACGTCGGGATTTCCGGCAGCCACATCAAGGGCATCAATTCTCGCGGCGTGGTGGCGATCAAGAACAAGGAAGTCGGGCCGTCGGATATGGCGCGCGTGATCGATGCGGCCCGGGCCGTGAACATCCCCATGGACCAGCAGGTCCTCCACGTGCTGCCCCAGGAATTCATCATCGATGATCAGGACGGCATCAAGGAGCCCCTCGGGATGTTCGGCGTGAGGCTCGAGGCGAAGGTCCACATCATCAGCGGCGCGGTGACGTCGATCCAGAACATCGTCAAGAGCTGCTCCCGCGCCGGGCTGCACGTGAACGATCTCGTCCTCCAGCCGCTCGCGTCGAGCCGCGCGGTGCTCACCTCCGAAGAGCAGGACCTGGGCGTGGTCGTCGTGGACATCGGGGGCGGCACGACCGACGTGGCGCTGTTCCTCGAAGGAAGCCTCTATCATACCGAGGTCCTGAACATCGGCGGAAACCACATTACGAACGACATCTCGATCGGACTCCGCACGCCCGCTTCCGAAGCGGAGAAGATAAAGATCAAATACGGGTGCGCGCTGTCGTCGCTCGTCAAGCATGAAGAGACGCTCGAAGTCCCCAGCGTGGGAGGAAGGCCTCCGCGGCTCCTGTCGCGCCAGATCCTCTCGGAGATCATCGAGCCACGCGTGGAGGAACTCTTCAGTATGGTGCAGCAGAAGCTCAAGAAGACCGGCTTCGAGGACATGATCGTCTCGGGCGTAGTGCTCGCCGGCGGCACGGCGCTCATGGACGGGCTCCAGGACGCGGCCGAGCGCACGCTCGGAATGCCGGTGCGCCGCGGCACGCCGAAGAACATCGGCGGTCTCATGGACGTGGTGAACAGCCCGATTTACGCCACAGGCGTTGGCCTGGTGCTCTACGGCGCGGAGAACCAGGAGGAATCGCCGAGAAAGTTCAGGCGCGGCGGCGGGATGATGAGCAAATTCTGGAAGTGGCTGGGAGAGTACATATAAATAAAAGAGGGGTCAAGGGGCCGGGGTTCAGGTCCGGGAGAATGCCATGGATGATGACAATGTCGAGTTCGGATTTCAGGATATCATGGACTTCGTTTCAAACAGCGTGGACCAGTCGAGCGCGGAGAAGAACGAAGAGAGGAGGCCGGAGGAGATGTTCCAATTCGAAGAAGAGAGACTGCCTGCAAGGATAAAGGTGATCGGCGTGGGAGGCGGCGGAAGCAATGCCGTGAGCACTATGGTGCTGTCCGACATCAAGGGCGTCGAATTCATCGTCGCGAACACCGACATGCAGGCCCTTGAACTCGCCCGGGCGCCGATAAAGCTGCAGATCGGCGCCAAGCTGACCTGCGGCCGCGGGGCCGGGGCGAACCCCGAGATCGGGCGGTCCGCCGCGCTCGAAGACGCGGAAAAGATCAAGACCTCGCTGGCCGGCGCCGACATGGTGTTCATCACCGCGGGCATGGGCGGCGGCACGGGAACGGGCGCCGCGCCGGTTATCGCGAGCCTCGCGCGCGAGGTGGGCGCGCTGGCCGTGGCCGTGGTCACCAAGCCCTTCAGCTTCGAGGGCATGACCAGGATGCACAAGGCCGAGGAAGGCCTTGCCGAGCTGAAAAGGAACGTCGATGCCCTGATCGTGATCCCGAACGAACGCCTCCTCAACCTGGCCGAGAGGAAGACCACGCTCCTCGAGTCCTTCAAGCTCGCCGACGACGTTCTTGCACAGGCGGTCAAGGGCATCTCCGATGTGGTGATGGTCCCCGGCTACGTGAACGTGGACTTCGCGGACGTGAAGACCGTGATGACTAACCGGGGGAGGGCGGTCATGGGCACCGGCGTGGCGAGCGGCGAGAGCAGGGCGCGGGAAGCGGCGCAGAAGGCCATCGCGAGCCCCCTCCTTGAAGACGGCTCCATCAAGGGCGCGCGGGGCGTGCTCATCAACATCACGGGAGGCACGGACATGGGAATCTATGAGCTCAACGAGGCCTCGGCGATCATCAAGGAAGAAGTCGACCCGGGCGCCAACATCATCTTCGGCGCGGTGATCAACCCGGTCATGAACGAGGAAGTCATGGTCACGGTCATCGCGACGGGATTCGACGAGGAAGGCATCCGCGACCGCGTGAAGCGGCCCGTGAGCCTCAAGGAATTCATGAAAGTCGTGGAAAAACCGAAGCGCAA
>JAWOJY010000207.1:0-8826 GCA_033854515.1 Nitrospirota bacterium | reverse complement strand
CTCGACCTCGCGGAGTTGGTGTTCTCGAAAGACGCGCCCCTGGACGGCGTGGGTTACAAGCTCAAGTTCTCCGCCGGGGAGACGGCGAAGTGGATACACTCGAGGGGTTTGAGCGGGGCCCCTCTGGACCAGCCGCAGAGCGGCGAAGGGACGGATGCCTTCGACGTCACAGAGGCGTACGTGAGCTACCTCGCGCCGCTCGGCAAGGGGCTGAAGTTCGATTTCGGCAAGTTTGTCACCTACCACGGCGCCGAGGTGATCGAAGCCAGGGACGATCTCAACTATTCGCGGTCGTTCCTGTTCAATTACGCGATTCCCTTTACTCATACCGGACTGCGGATCGGCTACGCGTTCTCCGATGTACTGAACGCGAGCGTGCACGTCGTGAACGGCTGGGACAACAGCACGGACAACAACGCGGCCAAGACCTACGGCCTGAGCATCGGCTATACGCCGATTGAGGCGATTTCGACGACGTTCAATTTCATGCAGGGCCCTGAGCAGGACAACAACACGTCGAACAACCGGTTCCTCTTCGACTGGGTCGGCATCATCAAGCCCATGAAAAAGACGACGATCACCTTGAACGTCGACTATGGCAGGGAGCCAAACGTCCCGGCAATCGGGGGGCCGGCGAAGTGGTCGGGCATCGCGGGCTACGTCACCTACGACTTTACCGACAAGTACAGCGCGACGGTGCGCGGTGAGTATTTCGACGACCAGAACGGGGCAAGGACAACAGTCAATGGAGTGTCCGGCATTCCACAACGGCTCACTGAAGTCACGGTGACGCCCCAGATCAAGCTGGCCCAGAACCTGCTCCTCCGGCCGGAGTACCGTCATGACCATTCGGACAAGCAGTCTTTCGACAGCGGTACCAGGAAGGACCAGGATACGATCGCGCTCGGCGTGATGTATACGTGGTAAGAATAAATTTTGTTGACAGATTAATCAGGAGGTATCAGTCATGGCTGAACAAACGAAATCACCTGTAATCGCGCCCACATTAGGATTGCTGGGCGCCACCATGAATGCAATGGCGCTGATTGCGCCGGGAGCGTTCTTGTGGATCACATACCAATTGCAAGCAGCCGCAACCGCCCCCGGCGGGACGTCCGTTGCCAGCGATATCTGGCCGGGCATCGTGGTGGCTCTCATTGTCGCTTTTCTTACGGCGCGATCTTATGCCGAACTGGCCAAAATATATCCTCAGGCAGGATTTGCCAGTGCAGCCTATTTTGCGGAGAAAGCCTTCATAGACAACAGCGAGGGCAAGCACAAGTCTACGGCAACCTCGATGGCCCGTATCGCCAAGCTGGCCACCGGCTGGGCCGCGCATCTCTTCTACTGGGTTTACCCGGGCGTCATGGTGGCCATGTTCGCCACAATGTGCGGCTACATCTACACCCAGTTCACGGGGAAAACGCTGCCTGTCCCGTCTCTCGTGGTCATTGGCACGGTGTTCGCTTTTGTGATCGGATACATAGCCTACAAGGGCGTGAGCGGCTCTACCACCATGTCCGTCTGGATCAACATCATTCAGCTCGTGACCCTCATCATTTTCAGCGGCCTGGCCATCTGGTATCGCATCAGCAATCCCCAGGGCGCGGTCACCTGGTCCTTCAGCGGCGCATGGGACATCGTCAAGCCGCATACGATGAACGGCGTTCTGGTGCAGTCCACGCTGGCCATCCTGATCCTGGTCGGCTTTGAAAGCTGCACTGCCCTGGCAGCGGAAACCAAGGAGCCTGAAAAAAACATCCCCAAGGCCATCATCATCTCGCTGGCGGTCCAGGGTGTGTTCGCTTACCTTTTGCAATACTTCGCCGCCGGCCTGATGGTCAGCGAGAAACTGACGGCAACGGACGGCGCTGGCAAGGTCCTCACCGGCATGGACGCCGCTGCAGTATCGGGCGCACCGATCGGAGACATGGCGAAGCTCATCGGCGACAACCTGCTCCACGGCATCGGGTTCGGCCTCATGATCACCATGGCAGTTACCGTTATCATCGCCATCATCGGCACGACCCTGAGCTGCATGAACACTGCCGTGCGGATCAGCAACGGCATGGCGGAGGACCGTGAGTTGCCGGAGTTCATCGGCTTCATGAGCGGCAAGTACAGCACGCCCCACACCGCTATATGGACGCTCGTGATCGTTACCAGCATCATTGCGGCGATAGGTGTCCAGTCTGTTGTGGGCCTCACTGGAATCACGTTGGCCTCGAACTTCGGCACCTTCGTCCTGTACGGATTGATCTGTGTGTGGACCATCATCGCCTTTAAAAAGCGTAAGGACTTCAGCATGGTAAAGCACGGCGTGATTCCAGCCCTCGGCATCGTCGCGAACGTGATCATGCTCATAGCGATCATTTACCTCTATGCCATCGGCAATGCCGATGCTCAAACCGAAGCGAAGATATGCTTCTACATAGCCGGCGGCTGGGCCCTGGTCAGCATCGGCTACGTTATCATGACGTCCGTAAGCAAGACCTATGGCCTGAAGATGATTTCAGCCATGATCCGTCCGGAAAAACTTGACATCCTTGTCGAGGTGCTTAAGGACGAGGATCTCGTTCTGGGAATGACCGTGACGAAAGTCCGGGGCTTCGGCCGGCAAAAAGGCCATATGTACGGCGATCCTGAACCCATTTATGACAGGATTTCCTTCATTCCCAAAGTACGGGTCGATGTGGTGGTCAACGATTGGGACCTGCCGAAAGTAATGGAAATCATGCGGGAGGTTTTAAATACCGGCCATGTCGGCGACGGAAAGATCTTCGTGCTTGATGCGAAAGAGGCGCTGAGGATTCGCACCGGGGAAAAGGGCGTTTATGCCGTATAACAGTATCAGCCGGAAGTGAGATTCGGAAAGGAAGGAGATTTTCAATGAAAAGGATAGAAGCGATCATACGTCCGACCAAGGTTTCAGAGGTATGCGCGGCCTTGGACAAAGTTGGCCATCCCGGCGTGACGATTTCCGAGGTCGAAGGACATGGAAGCCAGAAGGGGCTCGTAACGGAGGTCCGCGGCAAGGCGTATAAAGTGGCCTTGCTGGCCAAAGCGAGGGTGGAAGTAGTCGTAAAAGACGAAGATGCGGACAGGATCATCAAGGCTGTCCGCGACGCAGCGTTGACCGGTGAGGTGGGAGACGGAAAGATATTCGTCCATGACATGACCAACGCAATAAGAATAAGGACCGGAGAAAGCGGCATGGCGGCGCTATAATGGGATGGGAAGGAAGAACATTTACCGGGAAGACGGGAAGTACGCAAAGGAAACCTTGACCCTCGGTATTAAACTTCGAGGAATTCTTGCCCTCCTTCGCGACCTTGGCGGTCCCAAGGAGTTGCAAGGGTTAGGGAGGTTTGAGTTGACTTATTTAGCGTGGCTTATTTTTATTGGCGCGGCAATTTTAGAAGTCGGCGGCGACGCGGTGGTCCGCAAGGGGCTTCGCGGAAGCGGCCTCATCGTCATTCTGGCAGGTTGCGCAACGCTGGGTTTGTACGGCGTGGTCGTTAATACGGTAAAATGGGATTTCTCGAAACTGCTTGGAGTCTATGTCGCGGTCTTTGCACTCATCAGCATATTGTTCGGGCGTTTTGTTTTCAAGGAACAGATCCCTGCCGCCACGTGGATAGGGTTGATCGTCATAATCTGCGGCGGGATGATCATTCAGTTCGGCAGTGAGATGTGGTAACAAAGGATAAACCATGAACAGTTCACACTTATTATAGATTACCCTTTTCCTCGAAGCGCGTACAGCAGATAGATATTCAAGCCGTACGCCAGAAGCATGGCCAGGGCGTCCCAACCGAGTCGCAGGAATGCCTTCTTTTCGAGACGATAGGCGAGACTGACGATGGCGACTCCAGTCATGATCACCGCCATGAAGCCGGTGACCGCGTGATTTGCGGAGACCGCGGAAAGAAGCGGGCCTTTCGCATAGAAAAGGTCATCGACTGCGATGATGAAAATATTGAACATATTGCTTCCGAAGAGGTTCGCGATGGCCATGTCCGTGGCGCCGATCCTGAGGGCGGCAATGGACACGACCAGCTCGGGAAACGACGTGGTCATTGCGATGAATATCGTGCCGACAAAGCTCCTCCCCAGCCCTGTCCCCTCCGCCAGCCTGTCCCCTATAAAGGGCAGCCACGCGGCCGCGGCGATGATGACCACGGCATTGAGGGCATATTTTATCGCCGCGTCCCGCGTTGTCAGGTGGCCGTATCGTGCGGCCTCCGCGATCTCACCGACGAATGCCGCGATCCTCCTCCGTTCGAAGAGGAAGACGCTCCTTATACCGATGCCGTAGAGCGCGATTATGGCTGGGGTATAGAGGCCGATATGTCCCAGCGTTGGAAACTGCTGGTTCCCCAGGATCGCGAGGGAGGCAAAACCGATGAGAATGACGCCGAATCCCGCGGAGAGCAGGTGCCCGTGCCGTGACCCGGCGAACAGCGGCCGGGGACCGTGAAGAATATCCATGAGCGCGATGAGAAACAGGTTGAAAACGCAGCTCCCCATCACGTCCCCCATTGCAATGTCCGGGGCGTCGGCGAGGGCGACCGAACTGATGCCGGTAATCAATTCCGGCAGGGACGTGACGCTTGCAATGAGGATGAACCCTATCCACGCTCTGCCGAGCCCGGTCTTTTCGGCGAGCACGTCCCCGTAGCGGGACAGGTTCGTCCCGCAGAAGACGATCACGATGGAGCAGAGAATGAACTCAAGCCAGGACAGGGCCATTTCCTTCTCCTCTCAGGACCGCCGGAGATCTTCAGGTTTGCTCCCGGTCGCCGCGCATCATGACGCGCATTGCCAGCGGCGCAAGCAAGGTCGTCAGGGCCACCACGAACACCACGATGGCATAGGCCGCATCGTCGAAAATCCTGCTCCGCTTCCCTACCTCGGCAAAGATGAGCCCCACTTCTCCCCGGGGGACCATGGCAATGCCTGTCGAGAGCTTTTCGTGCCAACCTCCGTGCGCCCAGATGCCGCTGGCCATCTTGCTCACCATGGCGACGACGGCAAGCACCCCGGCAAATCCCCAGAAGGCGCCGGATGTCATGTCGATCATCCGCAGATTGATGGAGACGCCGACCATGACGAAGAAGACCGGGACGAAAAGGTCGATAATGGGCGTCATGCTCTCCTCGATCTTCTCCGCAAGCTGACGGCTGTAATGGTCGATGCTGGCGCCCAGAGGCAAGAAGAAACGACGGGCCAGAGCGATGCCGGCGGCGAAGGAACCCAGTATCTCCGGCGCGCCCACGTCGTGCGAAATGACGGCCAGCCCCAGGATGAGCGAGATGACGAGGGTGGGGATCATACCCTTTGTCCTGCCGCCGAATGCCAGCTTTGCGATGAGCGGCACGAAAAGTTTAGCCAGTACCGGAGCCAGCAGGAGAAAAGCGGATATAAAGGCCAGAATCCGTAGCGTAGCCGGAATGCTCACGGTTCCCTTCATTGCGAAATCATACAGCACGGCCAGGACCACCACACCGATCACATCGTCCAGGACAGCAGCGCCGAGCACGATTCGCGCCATCCTCGTATTGTGTCTGTTCAGGTCCTTGAGGACGCGCACGGTTATCCCTATGCTGGTTGCCACAATGGTCCCACCCACGAAGAGAGAGGGGATCATTGCCATCGCAAACCAGTGGTGAGCAACCCAGTACCCCAGGGCAGCCGGCGCCAACACCCCCGTCACCGCCACGAGCGTTGAGCGAACCCCCTCCTTTACGAGCTGGCCAACGTCCGTCTCAAGCCCCACTTCAAACAGGAGCAGCAAAATGCCGATTTCCGCGACCAGGTGAAAGGTCGCTTCAGGCGCCACGAAACCCAGAACACTTGGGCCGATAATGATGCCCGCAACGACCTCGCCCAGGACCGAGGGGATGCTCAGCCTGCTGAACAATTCGGCAAACAGCTTGGCAGAAAGAAGAATTATGAGCAGCTTGAGAAAGAAATCAGAGACCTCCAAAGCAAATCCTCCTTCGCGGAAAATAAAAAAGGCCGGCAGAGAAAACACCTCTCCTGCCAGCCTCCTCTCCCGGGGTATCGAAATGATGCGTTTCAATACGTCCGGGCGCGTCCGTCCGCCAAAACCTAGTGTTTAAAATATGAACGACTATATCCTCTTCTCGCTGAGATGTCAACTGTAATACCGAACTTCTTGAGTGAGCGAGGCTTTCACGGACCCCTTCATCCAGGGGGCCGCCAAGATGGGCGCAATACTGAGCTTCGCCGTGGCTTTTATCGCGATCATCCTAGGGAAGGCGCTCAGGATCGAGAAAGTGCGTTAAGGGCGCTTTCTGCCCGGGTTTTGATCAAAAAATCCCTCTCCGATAAACACTTCTCTTTACTTTTCCCCGAAAATTGTTCATAATGTCCGTTATTCAAAAACGACGGTAAGGATTTTGCGAGGAGGATTTTTCCCATGTCGACGATTCACAGACTTCCGAGGTCGCCTTGGAGGGCGATGATCGAGAGCGCCTTTTACGCCAATTCCGTGCACAAGACCACGATGGCGGAACTCTATAAGCGTGCGCTCACGCAGCCCGAGGTGATGGCCACGTCCCATCCGTTTTACAAACCCGGCCAGTACGGCCTGCCGAAGGACGCCAAGGTGCTCATCTCGAACGACGGCGGCATCGTCGGGCGCACGGCCCGGGCTCGAAGGCTTGTCCGGGAGATGGGGAAGGACAAGGACCGGTACCTCAGAATGCTCGGTGAAGCGGTGTACCAGCTCACCAAGCGGGAGAGCCTGTGGCTCGAAGCGATCGTGGGGCTTCACAAGGACTTCATGGTCAAGGCCCACATCATCAGCCCGGCCACGGACGCGAAGAACATGCTCGACTGGGGTTGCAACTTCACCCCCTGGATGAGGCCCTGGAGCGAGGCCTATAAGAAGTCGAAGAAACTGGACGAGCCGGACATCCTCGTGCTTGCCGATCCCGATTGGAGCGACCCGGAGTTTCCGAACGGCCTCGTGATCATCGACGAAGAGGAGAACTGCATTGCCATCCTCGGTCTCCGCTACTTCGGCGAACGCAAGAAGGGCACGCTCACCCTTGCGTGGACCATCGGCGTGAGGCAGAACATGGTGGCCTGTCACGGCGGCATCAAGACAATCGGGAACCACCCGCCCGTGGCCGTGTTCGGCCTTTCAGGCTCGGGCAAGTCGTCGATCACGAACAGCCATGATCATGCGGGCACGCTCAAGAAGAACGAAAAAGTAACCGTGATCCATGACGATGCGTTCCTCATCGCGCTGGACGAGAACCTCACGGTGGCGCTTGAGCCGAGCCTCTTCGACAAGACCGACGCCGTCGATTTCCGCGATCCCATCATCAAGTACTTCTATTCGGCCCAGAACGTGGCCGTTACCGAGCTTTCGAACGGCAATCGTGAGATCGTGGGCCAGGACATCCGGAACGACAACGGCCGGTGCATCAAGTCCCGCGACATGTTCAACCACGACGATTCCTGCGGCAGGCCGGGACAGCTCATCTGGCTCCAGAAGGACCAGTCCCTTCCTCCGGTCTCGAAGGTGACGGACGTGGGCCTCGCCGTCGCCATGGGCGCGTCCCTCAGCACGAAACGCGCCAAGGGGGTCGAGAACGTTCCGAAGGAGGAGCTGGCCAAGCTCGTGATCGAGCCTTTCGCCAACCCCTTCCGCGTCCATCCGCTCATTGAGGACTGCCGGCAGTTTTTGAAGCTTTTCAAACTCGGCACCGAATGCTACATCATGAATACCGGCGCCTTCGGCCTTCCCGGTGAGGAGATCGACATTCCGAAGGAGCTTTCTCTCGCCATCGTGACCCAGATGGTGCGCGGCAAGATCGAGTGGCGCGAATGGAAGTCATTTCCGGGCTTCCTGCTTCCGGCGAACGGGACGGAACTCTTCGGAGCTGACTATGACAAAAAGTACAAGCCGTCACGCAACCCCGAGTACCTCCAGTTCCTCAGGAACCGCATGCAGGACCGGATCACGTTCCTGTCGAACAAGCGCGATCTGGAGCAGGACATGGACAGCGCCTTCATCGACCCGCTCGTCGGAGCGAGGACCGTGATCGACAAGATCCTGAACCCGATATAGGCACGCGCATTCACCGCAGAGAACCCAGAGAAAATCTTGAGGCCGGGGCAGTCAAATGCTCCGGCCTTTTCATTTCACAAGACCCAACCGAATGTTTCTGTGTTAAAATTAAAAAAGTAGCCCGCAGAGGTGCAAAGCTTACAAAGTTTAATCTGTGACTTTTATTCTTGAATTTAAAAACTCGGCGTTCACGCAAGAGAAAAACCGTTCAGAAATATGCTATGAAAAACCAGCAGATCGCGAAAATATTCACCGAGATCGCCGACCTTCTTGAAATGAAGGGCGAAAGCGTATTTCGGATCAGGGCGTACCGCAGGGCCGCGCTGAACATCGACGGGCTTTCGAAGGACGTTGCCGCGCTTTCAGAGCAGGAGCTCACCGCGATTCCCGGGATAGGGAAGGACCTTGCGGGAAAGATCCAAGAATATCTCTCGACGGGGAAGATCGCGAAATACGAAGATCTGAAAAAGGAAATTCCCGGAGGGGTAATGGAACTTCTGCGGGTGCCGGGTCTCGGTCCGAAGACAGCCAAGCTGCTCTTTGAGAAACTGAAAGTAAAAGGCATTGATCAGCTCGAGGAACTCGCGAAAAGGGGAAAGCTCTCCGGGCTTCCCGGCATCCAGAAAAAGACCGAAGAGAACATCCTCAAGGGCATCGAGCTTATCAAACGGGGCACGGAGCGGAGGCCTCTCGGTCGTGTACTGCCGCTCGCCGAGGAC
>JAWOJY010000206.1:0-12933 GCA_033854515.1 Nitrospirota bacterium | reverse complement strand
CGAAGTTTTCCGCCATGAGCAACAAAAAACTTTCTTCTCTCCTTGATGTCACGATACCTTCATGGGAGGAGAGTCTGGGATCATTCCTGCGTGAGAGGGCGTTTTTATCATGAAAAGAATCCACCCTACGACATCCGACAATACTTGTTATGCGGTTCCGGAGGTAAAGAAGGCGGCCATTCTCGTCACCGGCGGCGCCGGGTTCATAGGATCGAATTTCATCAGGTACATATTTGAAAAGACGGATTTCAACGGTTCGATCGTCAATTATGATAAACTCACGTACGCGGGGAACCTGTTGAACCTTGAAGATATAGATAAAAAATACGGTGGAAAAACGTATTTCTTTGAACGGGGGGATATTCGGGATTTCGAAAGGGTCGGTGAAGTATTCCAGAAATACGGGACAACGATCGTTGTCCATTTTGCCGCGGAAAGCCACGTGGACAGATCGATTTACGGCCCGAAGGATTTCATCGACACGAACGTAAACGGGACGTTTACCCTGCTGGAAGTCGCGCGTCGTTCCTGGGCGGACAGAAAGAACGTGAGGTTTCATCACATCAGCACCGATGAGGTCTATGGCTCCCTCGCAGAAACGGGATATTTCTACGAGACGACGCCCTACGATCCCCGCAGCCCTTATTCCGCGTCCAAAGCGGCGTCGGACCATCTCGTGCGGGCGTATTTTCACACCTACGGCCTGTCCGCGACCATATCCAATTGCTCAAACAATTACGGACCCTATCATTTTCCGGAGAAACTGATTCCTCTTGTTATATTAAATGCCGTCGAAGGCAAGAGCCTCCCCGTGTACGGGGACGGCAAGAATGTAAGAGACTGGCTGTACGTTGAAGACCATTGCGACGCCATATGGCTGATTCTGAACAAAGGAAGGACAGGGGAGACCTACAACATCGGAGGAGAGTGCGAAAAGCAGAATGTTGAAGTCGTTCATCGTATTTGCGAAATTCTGGAAGAAGTCTATCCGGCCAAGAATAATCCGCATATTCAAGGGCTGTCGATGGCAGCCAAACAGTATAAAGATTTGGTCACTTTTGTGAAAGACCGCCCGGGACATGACAGGCGCTACGCAATCAACTGCGACAAGATCAAAAAAGACCTGAGATGGAAACAGAAACATAATTTCGAAGAAGGTCTGCGGAAAACCATTTTGTGGTATCTGAACAACGATGTATGGATAAAAAGCGTCAGAAGCGGTGACTATGTGAACTGGATAGAAAAGAACTATTTACGGAGAAACCATTAACGCAGCGACTTACCCCGCGACGTCGGAACTAGATTTGCAACCAAGACACAAAGGAAGCTGAGGAGAGAGCATGAAAATTTCTGTTATCGGCACGGGCTACGTCGGCCTCGTGACCGGCACCTGTCTTGCCGAGAGCGGCAATGACGTGATCTGTATGGACATCGATGAGCGCAAGATCGAAATGCTCAACTCCGGCGCCGTTCCTATTTACGAACCGGGGCTGGAAGAACTCATCGTGCGGAACGTTGCTCACGGCAGGCTCTCCTTCACGGCGGACATGGCCCGGGCGGTGAAGAAATCCGACCTGATCTTCATCGCCGTAGGCACGCCGCCCGGCGAAGACGGATCGGCGGATCTCAAGTATGTTTTGAGAGCAGCCCGGGAGATCGGCGCGCATATGAACGGGTACAAGATCGTCATCAACAAGAGCACGGTGCCGGTGGGGACCGGAGACAAGGTCCGCGCCGCGATAGCTGGCACAACAAAACACAAATTCGACGTTGTTTCCAACCCGGAGTTCTTAAAAGAAGGGGCGGCCGTCGAGGATTTCATGAGGCCCGATCGTGTAGTGATCGGGGCGGACAGTTCGAAAGCGGCGTCGCTGATGCAGGAGCTTTACGCGCCGTTCGTACGCACGGGGAGGCCCGTTCTCATCATGGACATCCGGAGCTCCGAGATGACAAAGTACGCGTCGAACGCCCTTCTCGCTACCAAGATATCGTTCATCAACGAAATGGCGAACATCTGCGCCGGGCTTGGGGCCGACATCGACAGCGTACGGCGGGGCATGGGATACGACAGGCGCATCGGCTTCGATTTTCTGTTCCCGGGGGTGGGTTACGGCGGTTCATGCTTCCCGAAGGACGTGAAAGCCCTCGCCCGGACCGCAAAGGAGTGCGGAGTACAAGCAAATATCCTCACGTCGGTCGAGACCGTGAACGAGCGGCAAAAAACCGTTTTGGCTGAAATGATCATCCGTCACTTTGATTCCAAAAGAGGCAAGAAGAGCCGGGCCGACGTAAAACCGCTTGCAGGCAGAACCATCGCGGTCTGGGGCCTGTCGTTCAAGCCGCGTACCGACGATATGCGTGAGGCGCCATCAGTGGTCATCATCAACAGCCTGCTGCGGGCCGGTGCGAAAATCAAGGCGCACGATCCCGTCGCGATGAAAGAGGCGAATAAAATATTTAAGGACAGAATCACTTTCACCGAAGACGGGTACGACGCTCTCCAGGGGGCTGAGGCGCTCGCGGTCGTAACGGAGTGGAACGAGTTTCGCACGCCCGATTTCCCGAAGATGAAAAAACTCATGAGAAAACCGCTCGTCTTCGACGGCAGAAACATCTACGACCGGGAAGAACTCAAAAAAATGGGTTTTACGTATTACGGCATCGGAAGGAAATAACGCATAGAGCAGGGGCAAAGAGCATAGCGCAAATCTCTTTCCACACCCTGTGCCCTCTGCGCTCCGTGCTTAATTGGGGAGACATAATGAGAATACTTGTAACGGGAGGCGCCGGTTTCCTCGGTTCGCATCTGTGCGAGCGCCTGCTTCATGAAGGGCACGAGGTCATATGCTTGGATAATTTTTTCACCGGAAGGAAGAAAAACATACGACATCTGCTGCAGAACCCCGACTTTGAACTGATTCGTCACGATATCATCCATCCCATCTTCTTGGAAGTGGATAGTATCTATCATCTCGCCTGTCCGGCCTCTCCGATCCACTATCAGTACAACGCGATAAAGACTATAAAGGCGAGCATCATGGGTACGATCAACATGCTTGGAATCGCGAAACGGGTGAAGGGGAGGATTCTCTTTGCCTCCACCTCCGAGGTTTACGGCGACCCGACGGTCCACCCCCAGAAAGAGGACTACTGGGGGCATGTAAATCCCATCGGCATCAGGAGCTGCTACGATGAGGGGAAGCGCGCGGCAGAGGCGCTTATGATGGACTATCATCGCCAGAACCGCGTGGACATCAAGATCGTGCGTATTTTCAACACCTACGGGCCGAGGATGCTGCCCGATGATGGCCGGGTCGTCAGCAACTTCATCGTCCAGGCGCTCAAAGGAGCGGACATTACCGTGTATGGAGAAGGCTCGCAGACCCGGTCCTTCTGTTATATGGATGATCTGATCGAGGGAATGGTCCGCATGATGAAAAGTGAAAACTTTGTCGGCCCCGTGAACCTCGGAAATCCGGAAGAGTACACCATACTGGATCTGGCCAAAAAAATCCTCACCCTCACCGGGTCAAAATCACGAATTGTGTACAAGCCTCTTCCCTCCGACGACCCGACACAGCGACAACCCGATATCACGCTCGCAAAACAAAGGCTGGGCTGGCAGCCGGCAATCGGAGCGGATGAAGGATTGAAGCGGACGATCGAATATTTTAAAAAGGAGTTAGAGGGTTGACGTTTTTCGGTAACGAAGCCCGTTTCGTCTGATGGTTACGTCGTTCGGCTTAAGACGTTACCCTTGCCGAAACACGATACGGGCCTCGTAGCCGTTACCGCTGCCCGAGATCGAATCATGTCCATCATTGCCATAATCCCTGCCCGTTACGGCTCGACCCGTTTCCCCGGCAAGTCTCTCGCCATGATCAACGGTAAACCCATGATTCAATGGGTGTACGAGCGAACGCAACGTTCTCGTCTGATCGACCGTGTCTTCATAGCTACGGACGATGTTCGCATTCGGAATGTCGTAACCTCTTTCGGGGGACAGGCCGTGATGACCTCTCTCGAACATCCCACAGGCACGGACAGGATCTCCGAAGTGGCGCAGCATCTGGACTGCGAAATAGTGGTGAATGTGCAGGGAGACGAGCCGCTGATCCACCCCGATACGATCGACGAAGCGATTGCGCCGCTCCGTGCCGATGCTTCCATCCCCATGGGAACGCTCTGCAGAAAAATAGATGACCCTGCGGAGGTTTCTGACCCGAATGTTGTCAAGGTCGTCTTCGATTCAAAAGGCTTTGCGCTTTATTTTTCCCGGGCGCCCATTCCCTGGGACCGTGACCGGTGGGCAGGCAGGGTTTCGCTCGAAACGCTTCCCCTGTCCGGCCCCATGTACAAACACATCGGTTTATACGTGTACCGCCGGAATTTTCTCTTGCGCTTCACGAGGATGCCGCAGACGGAGCTCGAGGGCAGAGAAAAGCTCGAACAACTCCGGGCGCTCGAAGCGGGGTACAAAATCAAGGTCGTTGAAACCGTCCATGAGTCCTTTGGGGTTGACATCCCTGAGGATTTGGGTAAAATACAGAAGCTTTTGACTGCGGGCGGAGAATGATTATGGCGAATAAGGACAAGAAAACAAAATATATTTTTGTGACCGGCGGCGTGGTTTCTTCGCTCGGCAAGGGGCTCGCGTCGGCCTCCATAGGCGCGCTCATGGAAAGCAGGGGGTTCAAGGTAACATTCCTGAAACTCGATCCCTACATCAACGTCGATCCGGGAACCATGAGCCCTTTCCAGCACGGCGAGGTGTTTGTGACCGACGACGGCGCCGAAACCGACCTTGACCTGGGACATTACGAGCGGTATGCCCACGTGACCATGGGCCAGAAGAACAATTTCACCTCGGGCAGGATTTATTACAACGTTATAAATAAAGAACGGCGGGGGGATTACCTGGGCGGCACCGTTCAGGTGGTCCCGCATATAACGGATGAAATCAAAAAGTCCATCACGGACCTTTCCGACGATGAAGACATCGTGATCGTGGAAATCGGCGGGACCATCGGCGACATCGAGAGCCTTCCGTTTCAGGAAGCGATCAGGCAGCTCAGGTTCGACCTGGGCAGGGAGAACGTGCTGTACATTCACCTGACTCTCGTGCCGTTTATCCATGCTGCCGAAGAGCTCAAGACAAAGCCCACGCAGCACAGCGTAAAGGAGCTCCGGGCGATCGGCATACAGCCGAACATCCTGCTCTGCCGCAGCGACCGGCCGATTCCGAAGGACATGAAGAAAAAGATCGCGCTGTTCTGCAACGTGGAGGAACAGGCGGTCATAACCGCCCAGGATGTAAGCACCATTTATGAAGTCCCTCTGAGGTTTCATGACGAAGGACTTGACGACCGGATCCTCGAGCTGCTGCAGTTGAAGGCAAAAAGAGACAACGACCTTGAAACCTGGACGACCATTGTCCGCAAGATAAAGCAGCCTTCACAGAACTCCGATATCGCTCTCGTCGGAAAATACGTGGATCTCAAGGAAGCGTATAAGAGCCTCTGCGAAGCGCTCACGCACGGCGGTATTGCCAACGACTCAAAAGTAAACATCCATTGGGTCGATTCGGAAGAGATCGAGGCGCAACGACCCGAAAATATGCTCAAGGGCATGCACGGGATCCTGGTCCCCGGCGGCTTCGGGATCCGCGGTGTCGAAGGCAAGATAGCAGCGGTGAAATACGCCCGCGAGAAAAAAATACCCTACTTCGGCATCTGCCTCGGCATGCAGTGCGCCGTGATCGAAATTGCCCGGGACCTCGCCGGGCTTGCCGGCGCGAACAGCGCCGAGTTCGATCAGCAGACCCCCCATCCCGTGATTTATCTCCTCGAACAATGGTACGACCACCGGACCAAGACCGTGCAGAAGCGAGATACAAACGTCGACAAGGGCGGCTCCATGCGCCTGGGTGCGTACCCCTGCACCATCGAGAAGGGAACCCTGGCGCGCGATGCCTACGGCAAGAATGAGATTATGGAACGACACCGTCATCGCTATGAGTTCAACAACAAATATCGTGACGCGCTGACCAAAGCGGGGCTCGTCATCAGTGGGACTTCTCCGGGCGGAGAACTCGTGGAAATTGTCGAGTTGAAGGGCCATCCGTGGTTTCTGGGATGTCAGTTCCATCCGGAGTTTAAATCGCGGCCGCGCGATCCTCACCCGCTTTTCAAGGCATTCATCGGCGCGTCGCTCAAATACAAGGGATCATGCACGTAAATCGAGTCGCGGCAGGCACGTTCGAAAAGCGGGCAAGCCCGCTGGTTGTCAAAGGTTGAAGTCATTGACAAAAGAAATCCGCATTCAGAATATAACCATAGGCGGCGGCACTCCCATTGTACTGATTGCGGGGCCCTGCGTTATAGAGTCCGAGGATTCCACACTCGAGGCCGCCGCGCGGCTCAAGCGCATCACCACCGAGAAGGGCATCCCGTTTATTTTCAAATCATCATACGATAAGGCCAATAGAAGTTCGGTAAAGTCTTATCGCGGGCCGGGATTGAAAGAAGGACTCAGGATACTGGGGCGAACGGCAAAAGAACTCGGCGTGCCCGTAGTATCGGACGTGCACCGTTTCGAGGAAATCGGCCCTGCAGCCGAAGTGCTCGACATTATCCAGATACCGGCGTTTCTATGCAGACAGACTGACTTCGTCATGGAAGTGGCGCGGACGGGCAGGACGGTGAATATCAAGAAAGGCCAGTTCCTCGCCCCCTGGGACATCAAAAACGCGATCGAGAAAGCGGCGTCCACGGGCAACGACAAAATAGTCGTCACTGAACGTGGTGTATCGTTCGGATACAATAACCTGGTGGCAGACATGCGCTCATTGCCCATTATGCGTGCATACGGATATCCGGTGATATTCGATGCCACCCACTCCGTCCAGCTTCCCGGCGCCGGAGGCGCCTCCTCTTCCGGAGACCGGCAGTACGTGCAGCACCTGACAAGGGCCGCCGCGGCAGTCGGCGTAGACGGGTTGTTCATGGAAGTCCATGCATGCCCTGACGAAGCACTTTGTGATGGTCCTAATATGCTGAGCCTGGACGAACTGCCGGGGCTTCTCGACCAGGTGCGGAAGATAGACAGGATCGTAAAGAATTCGACATAGGCGGGGAGCTAAGAGCATCGCTGCTTCATGCTCCATGCCCTATGCGGCTATACGGGATTTCAGGATGAGCATAGAACAGGCAAAAAGGGTCCTAAAAATAGAGGCTGACGCCGTAACCCGGTTGATAGAGCGCATAGACGACAAATTCGAACAGGCGGTCGACATCATCATGCGCGGCAGGGGTCGCGTGGTCGTGACGGGCATGGGCAAGTCGGGCCTGATAGGGAAAAAGATAGCCGCCACCTTGGCATCCACCGGCACTCCGGCGCTGTTCCTGCATCCCGCGGAAGGCATTCACGGCGACCTCGGCATGGTCACCCGGGGAGACATGGTGATCGCCATATCCAACAGCGGCGAGACCGAAGAAATTTCGCGGATGCTCCCGTCATTCAAGCGGCTCGAGATAAAAATCATCGCACTCACCGGAAACAAGGAGTCAACGCTTGCAAAGAACAGCGATGTGGTGATAGACGTCGGCGTTGAAGAAGAGGCGTGCCCGCTCGGATTGGCGCCTACGGCAAGCACCACGGCCACACTTGCCATGGGCGACGCCCTTGCCGTAGCGCTCCTCGACAAGCGGGGATTCAAAAAAGAAGACTTCGCCTGCTTTCATCCGGGAGGAACGCTCGGCAAAAGGCTGCTGCTTCGTGTCCGGGACCTCATGCATACCGGCGACGCGGTTCCCGGCGTGTCGGAGGGGACCCTTATCAAAGATGCGATTTATGAGATATCGTCCAAAAAAATGGGAATGACCTCGGTCATGGATGCACGGGGCAGACTCATAGGAGTCATTTCCGACGGCGATCTTCGGCGGTGGATGGAGAAGACCGAGAAAACCGGGGAAAATCTGCTCTCAAAGAAGGCGGCGGACATCATGACCAGAAACCCAAAGGTGACGTCAAAAGACGCACTCGCGGCAGAGGCCGTGGCGATCATGGAGAAGCACTCGATCACCTGTCTTATCGTTACAAACTCCGAAAACAGGCCGGAGGGCGTCATACATCTTCACGATCTTCTGAAGGCCGGTGTGGTATAGAAAAAATTTAAAATTCAAAGTCTGGAACTCAGAATGAGAAGATCGAGACAGAGTCTGGCGGCAAAAACGAAAAAGATCAAGCTCATCCTCCTGGACGTGGACGGCGTGATGACCGACGGGCGTATTATTCTTGATAACCAAGGCAATGAACTCAAGGCATTTCATGTCCGCGACGGTCACGGGATCAAGCTTGCCCAGAAGGCGGGAATCATCATCGGCATCATAACGGGAAGAGACTCGGAAGTCGTGAACATCAGGGCCCGGGAACTCGGCATAGGAGAAATCCATCAGGGAGCACATGATAAAATTGCCGTCTATGACGCGCTGATTTCCAAATACGGTTTTCGCGACGAGGAAGCCGCGTTTATAGGCGATGACGTAGTGGATTTGTCTATTTTCAAACGCGTGGGTATTGCCGCAACAGTCGCGGATTGCGACCCTGCCGTAAGGCCTTACGTGGATTTGGTGACAAAGGCAAAAGGCGGAAGAGGGGCTGTTCGCGAGGTCATCAATCTTATTCTTAAAAACCAAGGCAAACTGCACGTTGCATGAAGGGCCGGGTCGTTAAAACGGGAAAAAGGTTCCGTCACCTGTCGCTCACCTGGTCGGTCAGGATCATCCGTCTTTTTTCGAGGTTTCTGCCCTACCGCCTGGGAGTATTGACAGGCGGCTTTCTGGGATACGCGGCATACTACATGCTTCCGCGGGAAAGAGAAAGGGCTATAACGCATCTTTCATCGGTATTTTCGGAGAAAGGCGGCGCGTGGATACGCCGTACCGCGAGAAAAAACTTCGTACACCTCGGCAAGAGCATGCTCGAGGTGATGCTCATGAAACCGGAACGTCTCTCCCGGGTTCTCGATTTTAAGGGACTCGAGAACCTTCGCAGCGCCATTGAACGGGGCAGGGGGGTAGTGTACGTTACCGGCCACATCGGCAACTGGGAGTTGATGGCCCATGCGATCTCCGCCATATTCTCCGTGAGCGTGGTGGCGGCGCCCATAAAACCGGAGGCGGTCAACGACATGATCGTCGGATTCCGCGCCGCGATGGGTGTGAGGACCATACTCCGCGGGAGACCGGGATCGACCCGTGAACTGATCCGGGTATTCAAGGAAAACCGCGTCCTCGGCTTGCTCATAGATCAGGACACCGATGTTGAGGGGGCTTTCGTCGACTTCATGGGTCGTCCGGCCTGGACACCGACGGCCGCCGCGTCCATGGCCATCAAGTTCGGGGCCCCGGTCGTCTTCGGCTATATTCGGCGGAAAAAAAACGACAGGCACACGATAACCATAGAAGGACCTGTCGATCTCATCAGCAGCGGGGACGAAAAAAAGGACATCGTGGCCAATACCGCTTTGCTTACGAGGAAAATAGAATCTTGCATCATCGAGAAGCCGGAACAATGGGTCTGGATGCACCGCAGGTGGAGGAGACAGCCTTGAAACTGTTCAACATACCGAATCTTCTCTCACTGAGCAGGATCGTGTCCGTGCCGGTATTCATTATTCTCATGCTCGAGCCGAACCCGGTCCGCGCTCTCGCTGCGGGTATTATTTTCTCGCTTGCTTCGGCTACGGACTGGCTTGACGGCTATCTCGCCCGAAGATGGGGGCAGGTTACCAAAATGGGAAAGCTGCTCGATCCCATCGCGGACAAAATACTGGTCGCCTCTGCGCTCATAATGCTGGTGGATATCGGGCAAGTGCGCGCCTGGATCGCGATCGTCATCATCGGGAGAGAATTTGCCGTGACGGGACTCCGCGCCATTGCCGCCAGTGACGGTATCGTCATCCCGGCTGAAACAACCGGCAAATACAAACTGGGGGCGCAAATCGCGGCAGTGCCGCTGCTCTTGCTCGATTACCATCTCGAAACCGAGTGGATGGCAATCCTCGGTAACGCCGCACTTTGGATTGCAATGATACTCGGAATCTACTCCGGTATCCAGTATTTCCGAACTTACTGGCAGAAGTTGAATAATAAATAAAAGCGCACAGAGCATGGCGCAAAGAGCACAGGGTTTGGGACAGGGAACAACAGGGAACAAAGGGAGAGCGCATCACTGAGCCATGCTCCATGCCCTACGCAAAGTCTTAAAACCATGACGACCCTTTATTCCATAGTGTCCATTATCCTCTCTTATCTCATCGGCGCCGTTCCCTTCGGGCTTATCTTTGCAAAGGCTTTAGTGGGTGTTGATGTTCGCACAGTCGGAAGCGGCAATATCGGTGCAACGAACGTGCTGAGGGCAGGCGGGAAGACAGCCGCGGTACTGACACTCCTGGCAGACGGTCTCAAGGGAGCGCTGCCTGTACTCGCGGTCAGATACTTGTTCCACGAAGATTACAGTACGGCACTGGCAGGTGCGGCAGCTATTTTGGGGCATAACTTCCCGGTCTACCTCGGCTTCAAAGGCGGCAAAGGCGTGGCCACAAGCTTCGGCGTTGTCCTGGCGACGACCCCTCTGATCGGCCTGTTCTGTCTGCTCGCCTGGCTCGCCGCCGCAGTTATCTGGCGCTATTCGTCCCTTTCTGCGCTCATCGCATTCGCTCTGTATCCACTTTTCATCTTCGTGACAATGCCCGATTCCAAGCCGTTCGGACTTCTTTCGCTTTTCATAGCCGGCATGAGTTACTACCGGCACCGTGAGAATATCAAGCGCCTTCTTGCCGGCAGCGAATCTAAAATCGGGAAAAAGTAAAATGACCAAACGTCTCTTTTATCCTTTCGTGACGTTCTTTTTTTTCCTCTTCGTCTCGAACACTCCGGCATACTCGGCTGAAGATATCGAAATGATCAACAGGCCGGTCAACACTTCAGGTCTAACCGGGCTTCTTTTTACGACTTCTCCTTTTACCGTGCCGGTGCGGACAGTTGAGATCGGCGGGTCTGTTATATCGGAAAAGAGCACTACGCCCGCATACACACTTACCGAGTTTCCTCTCAGCGTCACGATCGGAATAGCCGATAATATGGAGCTTGCGGTAAGGGGCTCTTATATTCAAAGGGACACGGCTCCGTCGCTCGTCGATAGAGGTTCCGGAGATGCGGAGATCTCCTACAAGTGGAATTTCAAGCCGCAGGCCGAATATTCGAATGTTCCCGCCGTTGCCTTGTTCGTCACGGGAATCGCCCCCACCGGAGACCGGGGCAAAGACTTGAACCGTGTACACAGCTGGGGGACGCGTTTCGGTTTGAGCGCGGGCTCCGAAATCAGCTTTGACGAACACGTACTCGGTCTCTACGCCGACGCACAACTGGTGCTTCAGGATGTGACGACGCCGACCTATCGGGACATCTACAGCGTTGTCAACGCGGGGGCGCTATTCCCCATAAGCAAATACAGAAACCTTCAGATCTTCATAGAGTACACAATGGTGAATGGTAAAAAAATCGTAAATGTCGACGGACTCGATTTCTCCGCAACAACGTACGGACTGAGGCTCGTGAGTGAACGGTTTAACCTGTCTCTTGGAACGCAGTTTATTCGCAAGGAACAGGAAGGATTCGATAAATCGAGCAGGCTTATCGGCATGGTGAGCATGAAATTCTGATTTAAACCTGAAAACGGCGTCGGGGATCGGATTGACGCTGATAAACGTGGATAGAGCGCAGCCGATTCCAAACAGTTAAAGTAATATATCAGCTTTACAAGTCTGGCCATAATAAATCATAAAAACCAACATCTTAACGTGAAATAATTAATTAATTACTTTATTTATTTGAATGTCTGATAATGTATATTATGTCAAATCAGCGAACCCCTTTTTTTTACCGCATTTCCTTCTGTTTTCCAACGACTTCCTGGCCTCACCCCCTCTTCGAAAAAACAGAGCAGCCATAAAAACGCGTGTTCGGAGCACGACGCAGTCCACGGGGAGTGGACTGGTCTTTATGGCTGCTTTCTTTTTTCGATTTTCGACCGCTCCGAACAGTCATGATGAGAATTCCCTCCGATTGATTGGACATATATCACAGGTCGCCGGAACTTGTCAAGGGAAAAATTACAATTCTTGACATTTTCTTGGAAGGTGTGTATACTTTACCCATGAAGAGAAAACAATACCACATAACGGATTCGCAGGTGCGAAAACTTGAAATTGAGGAAAAAAAGACCGGACTTCCGGCTGCGGAGATCGTCCGCCGGGCGTTGGATCTTTATTTCGTGGCCAAAGAGGCCAAAGCAAAAAGGAGGAAATGATCATGGAAGCTCTTATTCCCTTTTGGATCGGGTTAAGTATCGTCGCCGCCGTTATCGCGAGCAGGAAAGGACGATCGGGCTGGGGATACTTCTTTCTCGCTCTTTTGTTGAGTCCCCTTCTCGGCGTGATTTTCGCCGTCCTTGCCAGCCCCAACATCAAGGTGGTCGAGATGATGCAGGTCAACCGGGGCGAGGCAAAGAAATGCCCCTACTGCGCCGAGATGATCAAGCGGGAAGCCAAAATATGCCGCTTCTGCGGCAGAGACATCATCGAAGAGGCGCAAGCCGCGGAAGCAGTGAAAGAAAAAGAAAACTCCATCGAGATGTCCCTCGCCGATGACAAATTAACTGTACGCGTTCCCTATCATCCTGACTTCGTGGCCGCAGCGCGAAGGTTGAACGGGCAATTCGAAATGCCGAACTGGATATTCGACGTCCGCGACGAGAAAGAAATCCGAAAGATCTGCGGCGATATTTACGGCACCAACGCTATCTCGACATTATAAGGTTAACGGCTATGCGGATTCGATTTAAATATTTAAACGGCAAAAATCAGGAGAC
>JAWOJY010000205.1:0-3279 GCA_033854515.1 Nitrospirota bacterium | reverse complement strand
CATCAAGCGCGCTGTCTTTCGCCTCTTCTTGAAACCAGTAAAGTGGAAAACCGGATGACATGATTTCATGGTATCTTCATCCGAATGTCAAAGAAACGCTCAAAATCGACGAAACCTTGTCCATTTTTTGATAATGAAATGGTTTCGCAGGCTGAGGTTTATTCGATCTACCCCACGATTGTTCCGCATGTTGGAAATGCGTCTGATAAACACTTCGTAAATAAATACTTGCATTTTGTAAAGTAATTTGATACATTCGATAACAAAGGAGCTATCCGGTAAGGTCATGGGCAAGATCAAGAAGATATATACTGCAGGCGAGTTGGCGAAACGTGCGAAGAAGTCAAGAATGTGGATTTCCACGCTGTGGAGGGAGGGTAGGTTGCCTCATGATCTCGAGGACCATTCAGGAAGACCCTATTGGTTTAAGCCTCCAAAAATCGAACTTGAGAAGAGGGGGCGGCCAAAAGCTGTTGAACAGCGGTCGAGGCCGCTGACTTCGCGGGTAAAACATGGCAAATAGATCGAGTTGCATAAGCTCTCACGAGATCAAGCAGTGGGCGTTCTGCCCGAGGCAGTGGTATCTTCTGCGGACTACAGGACGAAAACTGGATAATACCTTTACGAGGAAAGGGGTCGCATTTCACCACGAAAAGGCGAAGCGAGCTCGAACGATTCAGAAAATGCAGAAGGTCCTGGTTTTCCTTTTCGCTGTCGGGATTATATTATGCCTTTACTTCTTATACTCATTATGGTAATACTTGTTGCGCTGACCTCCGCCCTGTTAAGCAAGGAGAGGGGACGCGCCGGAATTACCGGATGGATCAAGGACCAAGATCTCGATGGAAAAGGTAAGTTTTATTATTTCAATAGGCAGGTCGGGATCGGATGTAAGCCGGATATAAGGCAGAACCGAAGGATCATCGAGTATAAAAGTGCACCTGCCGGCGAGCGGCCATATCCTGCTGATGTCATGCAGACAGCAGGGGAGATGATTGCAACGGGCATGGAAGAAGCTGAACTCCGCTACGGGAACGGCCGCAAGTTTTCTTTTAAGTTAAATAGCCCTGAGATGGAAGAGGCCATTAAGAAGGTAGGGCAAATCGTCAAACGGATGCAGGCCCATCTTGAGCATAACATCGTGCCGGAAGGAAACCCGACGCCGAAGCGGTGCGCCAGATGCAGCTTCGGCAATGAATGTGATCAATCGGCATTAAAAGCGAATTCGAGTTCTCATTAGAAACTGTTTCTGAGCGCGTTTATGCTATTCTCAAATTTACAGAATAATTAGCAAGCTCTGGTCCTGCGGGTATTGCTGTGGCGGACGAAATTGATAAGCGATTGACACAAAAAAAGCGGCCCCTTTTTAGAGGCCGCCTACCTGTGCCTGTACCTGTGCCTGTGAGGGTGAATTTCCATCTGACTTGGTCTGACTGTAGCTGACTTCGAAAAAATGAGATTTCCTTTTAGAAACAGCATTCTCTAAGGGAAATCAGCGGGTTCGGTGGGATGTAAAAAAGTTTTCTTTTAGCATTCCTAAACCGCGTGCCGGGTGTTCGAGTCACCCCAGGGGCACCAATAAATGTGTCAAGCCGGTCATTGTCAATGATGATCGGCTGTTTATTTTGATGTCTTCGCCGGCACAGCCTTTCCCTCCTCAGCACGATGGCCGTCTTGAGCAACGAAAGACAAAATTGCTGAACCGTTGACTCTCAAAGCTTTGTTATGAATTACCTGTGCTTTCGCAGTCGTCGTAACGTACGTGAAATCAAGGAGTTTCCATCACTATTTGTGTATTACAAATTTATATAGCTAAAACAATTTAAATTAGGTATAATGTACGGGAAACTTTTAGTAAGGAGTTTTTATGGAATGTCCTTTTTTGACGGGAAAGTTTATGTTTTCGTGCGCAGCAAAAAAAGAGGTTTACGTCCCGAGTACTTTCGAAATCGACGAATACTGTAAGAATGACAGACATAAGATATGCCCTCATTATTGTAAGCGTGAATCTGCTGAGCGGTTTAATTATTTCAGCGATAGCAGACGTTATTAAACCATGAGCTTGTTTGTCTCCCGCAGTCGAGTCGCCATTTCCCGCAACATTTCGATGATGAATTCCGGGTATTCGTTCATCAGGGTGCCGATCGTCCGGTCGCTGATCGCAATAAGCTCAGTGTCTTCTCGCGCAACTGCGGTGGCGCTCCTCGGCTGCGACAGCAGGAATGACATTTCACCGAAGTATTTTCCCCGGCCGATCACCGTGATTTCTTTGTGGCCTTTTATGATGCTGACGCTGCCCTTCAGCACTCCGTACATCTCGCTGCTTTCGTCCGCCTCCCTGAATATGACGCTTCCTTTTTCGTAACGGACGATGAATTTATCCACGAGCACAGAGGGAATGTTCCCCTTTCCCTCCATCAATCTCTTGACGAAAACGGCTTCCTTGCGGTTGAGAGACGCGGTAATCTCTGCGCCAAAGAGGAGCACGGCGAGTGAATAGTATATCCAGATGATGACGACGAAGAGCGATTTAAATGATCCGAAGGTAAATCCATAGCCGGGATTGTACGTGAGGAATAGGATAAAGGCGGGCCTCATGATGAACCAGAGGACTGATGCAACCAGAGCGCCGGCAAGGAGATGGCGGACGTGTACGCGACGGGAAAAGGTGAAGTAGAGCACGAAGGCGGCCGCCGTGACAAATAAAAACGGTACGATCCAACCCAGGTACCGGGGCAGGACAACCAGTGATCTGAACCGTTCCACAAGGGTAAACGCGACGCCCGTAATGGCAATTACGGAGAACCCGATCAGGAAAATGACCGTGAGCGACACGTCGAGCAGTTTTTCAAGCAGGAACGGCCTGGTGGGCCGCATTTTAAAGATGGTACCCAAAGCGAGCCTTATGCCGGAGACGAGCGGGGTAATGGACCACAAAAGTATCACGCCGTTGAGCGCGCTGATGGCGCTCTTATGGGTAGAGATGAAGCGGACCTCGTTGAGGATTGCACGGCTGTATGTAGGAATAATTTCGGTCACGATCTCCTGTGTTTCGCTGAACGCCTCTCGGGACGACCCAATCACGATTCCCAGGAGCGAAGTGAGAAGGAAGAGTGCGGGAATGAGCGCAAGGGTTGCGGAAAAGGCCAGGGACGATGCGGCGGTCAGGTCATTGTTCGTGCGGAACGATGAGACAGTGTCCGCCAATATAACCCATTGTTTTTTTAAAAAATCCGGGATGCGACTGTCCATGTGCGGGTGAGAGCTGTCCTTTCTTTG
>JAWOJY010000204.1:0-3830 GCA_033854515.1 Nitrospirota bacterium | reverse complement strand
AATCCGACTGGAAGATGCTTCCGCAACACACAATCCCCGCTGTTTCGGCTTTCTCAAAAAACCACCTATCGAAGCTTTACCCTATATATAGAAGACTTATCGGCTATCATCCTGCCGCTTCGGGCTTAGAAAGGAACGCAAATGACGATGCTGAGCTTCAGCTCAGCATTGGTGCCCCTTTCGGCTTCGGCCATATTGACAGTCTGCAAGTATCGTGAAGCGATTTTTTAATTTGAATCGCGGGGATCTCCACCAGGGATTCCTTTAGAGGAGCTTGAGCCGTGTGAGGGGAAACTCTCACGCACGGTTCTGAGGGGGGAAAGGAGCCGTAAGGCTCCCGACCCACCCGATTTTCTAAGCCCGGGCTAAATTATAGGTTCAATCCATATTCAATCCTGTGGTATGGTGTGGTGTGGTGTGGGCCATTCCACACCACACGGAATCCCATTTTTTGCATACATTGTTGCCAAGATCGTTGCCGACCTTGTTGCACTTGTTGTTACGGCCAGGTTTCGTAACCATCCGATAATTCAAATCAATTCTTCAGCCTTAATATACTCCTGACTACTGCAGTAGTTTAATAACCCGACCAGCCCAGAAGAAGGCCGGCCGGGTGCGGCCAACCTGATCAGTTGGCCGCGATTCTCGCATCTTGCTCCATCAGTCGTTTAGAAACAAGGCCTCGATCCTCAGCTTTTCCTGAGTGGAAAGGATGTTCTTGTTTCCAATGACGGTCCCGATCTTGTCAATCGTGACTGCCTTAATGCCCTCCAAATCCCTGCTGATCGAAAGCGCCGTCCCGGGGTGCGTGAACACAAGAACCGCCTCGATCCAGACATCGATTCCATTGCCTTTAAGATGGCGTTTCAGCCCATGTACTGCGCTCTTGATCTGGCCGGACGGGGATCCCGGGTTCTTGCAATAGAGGTTCCTGCCTTTGGCCTTGACCTGGCACCACCCGTTTTCATTGTACAAAATCTCTCCTTTGTTGTGCTTGGCCTCGAAGGCATAGACTCCGGATGGACCCACGAGCAGGCAGTCGATCTCCCTTCCCCCTTCGGGAATTATGTTGAAGAATGCCGTGTACTCGTCCGGGAGCATCCTTTTAAGGGCCTTTCGCAGGGCTTTCTCCCCTTCTATCCCCGCGGCCCGGATGCCTCTTTCCGCGCTCAACTTCTGAAAGTACGAGATGCACAGGAGGAGGGCCCCAAAGGATATCATGGCAGCGATCACATTCTTCGCCAGAAGGCCCGCTCCCGCAAGGAAAAAGAAGACAGCGCCTGTCGCGCACAGCGCCATGAGGCTCACCGCCCTCCAGTATGCTGCTCTCAGATGGTTCGATTTACGGTGCTCTTTCATGGTCCTCCTGAATTTACGGATTGTCGCGCCGCGGATTCCGGGCACTCTGCGCCGAACCTGCATGCTCTGCACCGGCCCGGGGAAGGAGTTGCCTTGGGCGCCGTGCGGTTCCGGAGGTGGCTCTTCATCTTGTCTACGATCTCGGCAACGAACTTCATGGCGCCCTGGATCTCCCGGCTCTCCCTTGTGAAGGTAAACCTCCTGTTTGCGTATCGGAGCTCTGACTCGGCAGCGCCGGTTGCCATGAGCTGGGCAGCAATCAGGAGCAGGTCCTGGGGCCTGGCCCTACTGCCGGCGAAGGCGCTCTTGTATTCGATGATTCTCTTCCGCTCCACCACGTCGGGCTTGCAGATGATCCCGGTCTTGGGGTCCTGGAAGACCCGGCGGCCCATACCGTGGAGGTCCTGGGCCTTGACCCAGCCCCTTATCCCGGCCTGTCTTCGCTTCCTCCGGAGAGCGGCCATAAGCGCTATCAGTATGATCGCTGTTATGAGAAAAACAGCCATGCCAGACATGCTATCCCTCCCAGTGCGGCAGTTATGACGATAGCCCTTTGCGTTCTTTGGATCGACTGAACGTTTCCGGCCTTGCCCTTGTGATACATGAGGCCCCTCGTGACCGCTCTCCCTTCCGGCTTTTTGCTGGTTGTCCGGAACAGGTACCATTGCCTCGGGCAGAAGCGCCATTGAGCGAGCTCACTGGACCGTATGGTGTCGCTGTAATTCATCTTTGTCCTCCTTCGGGGGAATTGTCTGGCAAGCGTCGCAATATCCATTAGTGATTATTAATATCTTTTGAAGATAATTATTCTCTTATAGTGATTTTATAATATCCTATAACGCTAAACCTGTCAAGTCATTACATGATAAAAGGATATCTTTATTTGATTTTAAGGTCTTTTCAGGATAGAATTGCGTCATTAATTGATTCGAAGGAGTGCCTACGTGTTGATCGTGAACCTGAAGGCGTTGATAGAGAGGAAAAGCGCCGTGGAGGGGGAGCGGATCACCTATAAGGTGATCGAGAAGAAGACCGGGATCAAGGCCCTGACCTTGTCCAGGATCGCCACGAACCCCAACTATAACATCAGCCGGAAGGATATCGAGATGCTGCTGATTTACTTCGATTGCCAGCCTAACGATCTGTTTTCTTTAATCGGGGAGAAGAAGAAAAAGTGAGGAGTCCGAAAGGATCGATGATTTTCCTGGAGTTGCTTCCGAAAAATGAGGACACGAAGACATTGGTGCCAATGACAACCCTCATGCCTTCTTTGCCCTCGCTTCCCTGATGATCCGGGGGAGGTCTTCACGCCGCACGCCCTTGGAGCGCATCTTTGCTCCGATCCGGTCCCACAGCCCGTCGATGTAGGAGGCGATGCCCCGATCGCGGATATACTCCTCTATCAATTCACGGACGACCGTGCTGGTCGTTTTCCCTTCCTGCCGGGCGAGCCTGTTGGCTTTCTTTTTCGTATCCTCGTCGATCTTGACGAGCAATCGACTGTTATAGTTTTGATTTATCGTCGCCATCGCGCTCACCGGACAACCTCTTTGAGTGTTTTCAGATCGTTCTCAGCGTCTTCGGCAACATAGCGGAGCTGCACGTTCCGCTCATTGAGGAGTGTAACCATTTCCCATTTATTGGAGACTCCCGCAAGTTCAGCAGCCTTTCCAAGCGAAAGCTTCCCTTCCCGGTACAACTCAACCGCAAGGGTCTTTTTTATAAACGCCGGCAGTTCTCGTTGTTCTACCGTTAGAGCAGCGGCGAGGGAATCTGGTATATCTATCGTAACCGTTTTTGCAGTCATATATTACTATCTCGATTTTCTCAGCGCGTCCACGTACTCGCGGCTGTCCCCCATGTCCTTCCGGTCAGCCCAAATTCCGAAGCTTTTTTGCAGAAGTTTCTTTTTGGCGGCCTTCGACACCTTTTCTTTGTGCACAAGCATATCAGCGATGAGCCTCTGCTGCGAGGAGTTCAACTGCTGGATTTTCCCGACGACGTCCGTAAAGTAATCTTTTTTTGCATGTTTCACTTGTTGCATTGCTGTCTCCTCGTTAATTCTATTTCATGCTTGAAATTCAAAGATGGCATAAACAAATTCTTCTCTTGCTACCAAGTGGAACGAACATTTTATTTCGTGAACCTTTTCCATATTCTCTGAAATACTTCCTCTCCCGGAACCGCTTGGGCCTCCCCGGAACGCAATTGTTCCAGCCGCCGTCTGGCTACAGCCGCCCACTTCCTATCAATCCCGGATTCTGGCGGATTCAAACTCTTTAACAGCGAGTCTACAACCATCGCCCGTTCTTCCACGGGTAACGAAACTGCTTCAGCTATCAGATCTTTGATTTTCATACGTCTTCGCTTCCTTGATGATCCGGGGACTGAAAATATTCCGCCTAAAAAATCGCCACCTCCAGCGGGATTGAATGGATATCATCTCGCTTGTCGCGTTTCAGATAGTTAAT
>JAWOJY010000203.1:0-4040 GCA_033854515.1 Nitrospirota bacterium | reverse complement strand
GAGTTCAAGAAATCAAAGATCAGGTTTATCGGGAATGTGAAGGTCGAAAAAGTCGAGAAGAGCGCCGACGGGACAGTGGCCGCCACCTTGAGCAGCGGTCAGCAGATCAGGACGGAAATGATCCTTGTGTCCATCGGACGTGCCATGAACTCGGAGAACATCGGCCTCGAGACCGCAGGGGTGAACAGAGGCAAGCGCGGCGAGATCATCGTGAACGAGAAGATGGAGACGAATGTACCGGGCATATACGCCATCGGCGACGTGACCGGCAAGATCCTGCTTGCGCACGTTGCCTCACACCAGGGCCTCGTGGCCGTCGAGAACGCCCTCGGCGGCAACGAGAGCATGGACTATACAGTCGTTCCTTCCGGCATTTTTACCATGCCCGAGATCGGCAGCGTGGGCCTTAGAGAACAACAGGCAGTCGAGAAGGGAATCAAGGTAAAGGTGGGGAGATTCCAGTACCGCACGCTCGGCAAGGCGCACGCCATGGGTGAGATCGCCGACATGGTCAAGGTGATCGCCGACGAGGCCACGGACAGAGTGCTCGGGGTGCACATCTGCGGTGCCCATGCCACGGACATGGTCCACGAGGGCGCTCTCGCCGTCCAGATGGGAGTTACCGCGGAGCAACTCGGGCACATGATCCATGCCCATCCGACACTGTCCGAAGCCATTATGGAAGCCTCCGAGGATGTTCACAAGATGGCTGTGCATGTCCAGAAGCCGGGAAAGTGATTCGTATTGTGCCCATATCCACTCGGCGAGCGCCGAGCCGTGCGAGGCGTTGAAGAATGATCTTAAAAAGTTCATCGTAAGTGTGTGTCGATTCAAAAATTATGCGTGGCCCCTTTTTTACAATTTTGTCGATTTATAGTACTTTTTTCGTTTCCCGGGCTTCACCGAATCACGTTACCCGCGCCCTATGACGTCCATCATAAAAGTAGCGGCTATGCTACACTTCTAATAAAACGAAGCCATGAAATAAACCGGTTGTGCGAGAAGAATTGGACAGACGCTGAGACAGTTTTGGGCCGCATATTCGTACTAAAGGGAGGAAATGTATCATGCACAGGCATGCTTCATGGAAGACGCTGGTTGTTGCAGTAATTTCACTTTTATTCATGGTTATGGCTGTCGCAGGATGTCCCGGCGGACAGCCGCAAGTCAGCATTGAAGGCGCGCGCGCCGAATTGTCGCCGGCCATCATCGGTGAGGGGCTCGTGTATATGAAGATCGTGAATGCTGGCGGCGGAGACACGCTCACAGGTGTGAAAACAAGTATCCCCGGGGCGCTCGTGGATATCCATGAGATGGAAGGCCAGAGGATGGTCAAGGTGGACAAAATGAGCATTCCCGGACGGAGCACGGTGGAGTTCAAACCCATGGGTTCGCATATCATGATCGAGAACATGCCGAAAGACGCCGTAGAGGGCTACGGGTTTACGTTGACGCTTACCTTCGAGAAATCCGGGGAAAAGCAGGTGCCTTTAACGCTGATGAAGGCTGCGGAGTCCATGTCGCACGAGCATCACATGTAACTGCTCTCGAAATTGTCAAAAAGGATCACGGCTCGAATGGAAAGCGCAATATTCGGCCTACGGTTTACGTCGAACGAAGACCTGGAACCGGATGCCGGTGAATTAAAACAGTTTCTTGAGCGCCCCAAGAAAGATCGCGGGGCCGAGATACACAAGGACGACCTGGCGAAGTATGTTCAACATCTCAAGGGCGTTCAAGAGTTTGAGATGCGGCGGCGTCAGGGCAGTGCGGAGCTTGATATCTATGAACGGAAATCTTTCGGCGTGCTTTCGCACTCTCATTTTTTCAGCTCCGCGCTTAAATCGGCGATTGAGCAGTACAAATACCATTATCATTCTTTTTCAGCACTCGATTTCAAGAAGCCCCGCTCCTTCGTAAGGTCTGCAGAAGAGGAAATCGGCAGGCTGAACCCGAAGAAGAAGGACGACCAGGCAAAGATCGCCCGGCTCCGAGACATGATTGCCCAGAGAAACGCCAATATCGAGACACTCGAGAAAAGGCGGAGTCAGCTTTCAAAGGAACTCAAGAACATAGCAATCTATGTACGGGACAACCTCATCAGGATACAGAAACTCTGCGAGTCGTCTATTGTCGTCCTTGTCGATCTCCAGATCGGCAAGGAAAAGGAGCACCAGATTATAGAAGACATCAGGCGTCACTTTAAGGACGAGATACGGGACTACATGCAGGTGGGCCCGGTCAGCAGAAAGTTCGCAGAAAACCTGAAGGAAGAATTCTCGAAGCTCTCGAAGCAGCTTTCACAGACCGTGCTTGAGGATGTGTATTCCATCGCGCGCGTGTATGAACAGATACACGACCATGCAAAAAAGTTCGCATCGAGCCTCGACCGGCTGGTCCTGCGCATTGAAGCCGAAAAAAGGACGGACTTTGATGAAGAGAAAAACGTCCTTGGACGGGTCGGTCAGGAACTCATCCTGCTCATTACGGAATACGATTTCGAGATAAGAGAGCCGGAAGATATACAGCACAAGGACGAGCATGAAAGACTCCTAATGACGAAGCGAAAAGAGATGCTCGATCACCTTTTCGGTCTCCTTTAAAGCGGGTCGAGCGAGAGGGGCTGAAAAACAGAGGCTTGGTCACGGGCTCAAAGACGAGCGATGCATGGGACACACATTCTCGCTGCAGGCCGACATATCGTAAAAATATTATCCATCTCCGCACTTTGGACTGAGGGCTCCGTGCTTCCAGAAAGGAGGTCCATCATGGTAAAGGAGTTCAAGGCATTCCTTATGCGCGGCAACGTGCTCGATCTGGCAGTTGCTGTCATCATCGGGGGCGTGTTCGGCAAGATTGTAACCTCGCTTGTGAACGACGTCCTCATGCCTCCGATCGGTCTTCTGCTCGGCAAAGTCGACTTCAGCAGTCTCTACCTTAACCTCTCTGACGTTGGCTACGAGACACTCGCGGACGCACAGAAGGCAGGCGCGCCGGTCATCAAGTACGGTACGTTCATCAACACGGTGGTCGATTTTTTTATCGTGTCCTTCGTCATCTTTGTCGTCGTCCGAGCGGCTCAACGTTTCAAGTTGCGCCAAGAGGCTCCCAAGGCACTCCACACCAAGGAGTGCAGGTACTGCCTGTCGACCGTTCCTCTCAAGGCTACGCGATGTCCTCACTGCACGTCCGAACTCGCGGCAGAGTGAGGCGGTGTGCTGAAAATACGTGAGGCGTAAAGGGGGGACCTTCCATGGCTGCCCTCGGCGTGCGGCGGGAAGACTCCCTCCGCAAATTTCCCTTCATGCCCGATCCATGCGCCGTGAATAAATACCTTTACGACGTGTCATTCGCCGTTCTTCTCCCGGATCATTTCACATGCTTTCCCCTCCCTCCCGATAAAAGAATACTTTCGCCCGATGATTGTTTAGCGGAACGGTGCTAAATTTTAAAGTGAAGTATAAGGAGGTGGTATTATGCCGGTACGCAGCGCAGAAGCCCTGTGGGAAGGAAATCTAAAAAAGGGCAAGGGTAAAATGAAGCTCGGCAGCGGCGCTTTCGAAGGCAACTATTCCTTCGCTTCCCGCTTCGAGCAGGGACCGGGGACCAACCCGGAAGAGTTGATCGGAGCCGCGCATGCAGGATGCTTTTCCATGGCCCTGGCCATGATACTGGAGCAGGCCGGATACACACCTGAGCACATCCATACCATCGCAAAGGTGCATATCGATAAGGCTGGAGAGGGTTTCAAGATCACGACCATAGAGCTCGATACCGAGGGAAGTGTCCCGGGCATCGATGAGAATACGTTCAAGGAAAAGGCCGAGACGGCCAAGAAGGGCTGTCCCGTGTCAGCCGCCCTGAGCGGGACCGAAATCAGGCTCCATGCCAAACTCGCGGAAAAGATGGCGGCGTAAGCCTGTTGTGCGCGATTACCTTGTAGAGTACGGAGAAGACGAAAGCCCCGTCAGGCGCGAAACATGCACATTATACTCAACTCCGTACTCTGATTCTGTTTCTTATCCCTAACATTCTTCCTT
>JAWOJY010000202.1:0-2871 GCA_033854515.1 Nitrospirota bacterium | reverse complement strand
ACCCTGCAGCTTATCGCCTTCGGCTCGTGCTGCTTTGAGATTTATGGTTGCCGATGCCGTGTGCCGGCATGCTCAACGGCGTCTCTCGCGTCAGAGCTGCCCGGGCGTCGGGAAAAGCGGTTGTTTTTGTTTTGTATTTCCAGGACCCGCTGCATCCCGCAAACAGGTCCATGCTTTGCCATGCGTGAAAAAAGCCTGTTCAAGCGACAAGCCTGAACAGCACAGCGGAGCGTGAGTGCTGCGGGTGGGTGGAACGATCTGAAAAGCTGAAGACCAGATGGCATGCCTGCAGGGACCTGTGAACGGCGGTGCAGAAAAAAGAAAAGGATCCCGCACCTCCTGAACGATTCTTCTGCTTTATCTATAAAACTAAAAACTCAAAACTGCGGTCTATTTACACGAGCCCGGCCACGATTTTTGAGAAACTATGCAGGTCGTTCAAATTTTCGTGCAGTATCTGGTAAACCGCGCCATAATCTATTTTCCAGTACATGTGGACGAGCAGGTTGCGGAACCGCGCCGTCTTTTGCAGTCTCTCGGACAACTCCGAGGAGATAATCCCTGCCTCTGCCAGTATGGCGAAGCATTCTGCATATTCTTCCGGGACCTTTTTGAGGCTTTTTGCCGACACGTGGTAACAGAGGCTCAGCGCCGCCTCGATGGCGACCAGCAGACGGTACGAGGCGATATCCTGCAGGTCCCGGTCTTCCAGAAACTTCGTCTTCGCCGCTTTCCTGATTTCCGCGAGCCGTTCGAGGGATTCGTCGATCTCGCGGCAACGTGTCAGTATGAGTTCCTGGTTCAAGCTCATGCCGCAAAAGCCTCCTTGATTCCCCTCCTGATGAGCGGCTTGATGTCCAGATACCGTCGCACTGTTTGCTCCACGATTTCCGCGCGCAGGTCTTCGTCGCGTTCAAAAATGACCAGGCCCCGCACCACATGGAAGAGGAACAGGACCGGGGCGGAGTTCAGAACGCGCACATCGACGGGGAAACGAGCGAGCCTCTCCAGCTCTCCCGCGAGTTCAACCGCGTAACGCACGGTCGATCCCTGTTCGACGGCTGCAAGGTATACGCCGACGTCGATATCGTGATACGGCAAGTCTTCGGCGAAAGAACCGTAGGCATAGGCAAACTGGATGTCCTTCCTCCGTTCGATGGCGGCCGAAAGCCGTTCCAAGACCTTTTGCCTGTCTTCATGCGTTAATCGGTATGTTTTCCGTTTCATGTTTCGCTTTTCCCTTGCGATCCCCCATGGTTCTCTTTCATCAGATAGTCGTGGATCGCCCGGGCGGCCCGCCTGCCCGCGCCCATGGCCGAGATGACCGTGGCCGAGCCGGTAACGATGTCGCCGCCGGCGTACACCCCTTCCCGGCTTGTGCGGCCGGTCTGTTCGTCCACGACGATGTAGCCCCGGTTGTTCACGGCGAGGTCCTTCGCGCTTCGCGGAACGAGAGGATTGCTGTCCGTGCCGATGGCCACGACCACCGTGTCGACGGGTATCCGGAATTCCGAGCCCTTCCGGGCCACGGGCCTCCTTCTCCCCGAACCGTCGGGCGCGCTCAGGTCCATGCGCACGCACTCGATTGCCGTGACCCATCCCTGCTCGCCGACGACCCGGACCGGCGCGGTGAGCAGCTCGAAGCGGACGCCTTCCTCCCGCGCGTGGTGCACCTCTTCCCTGCGCGCCGGCATCTCCTCCTCGGACCGGCGGTAGATGACGATGCCATCGTCGGCCCCGAGCCGGATGGCCGTCCGCACGGCGTCCATGGCGACGTTGCCGCCGCCCACGACCGCGACGCGGCGCGACCGCTTGATGGGCGTGTCGTACTCCGGAGACGCATAGGCCCGCATCAGGTTGATCCGCGTCAGGAACTCGTTCGCCGAATACACGCCGTTCAAATGCTCTCCCTCGATGTCCATGAACTTCGGGAGGCCCGCCCCGGTGCCGATGAAGCAGGCGTCGAACTTTTCCATGAGCTCGTCCACGCTCATGAGCTTGCCCACGACCGCGTTCGTGACGATCTCGACGCCCATCTTCCCGAGCATGGAGATCTCGCGGGCGACGATTTTCTTGGGAAGGCGGAACTTCGGAATGCCGTAGAACAGGACGCCGCCCGCCTCGTGGAGCGCTTCGAACACGGTCACGGCGTGGCCCCGCTTCGCAAGCTCGTAGGCGCAGGAAAGCCCCGCCGGTCCGCTGCCGATTACGGCCGCCTTCCTGCCCGTGGGGGGCGCCGCGGCGGGGACCCCGGAAAGCCCGTTCTGCATCGCCCAGTCCGCGGCGAACCTCTCGAGGCGGCCGATGGCGACGGGGTCGAACTTCCTGCCGAGCGTGCAGTGCTTCTCGCACTGGCTCTCCTGGGGGCAGACCCTGCCGCAGACCGCGGGCAGAACGTTCGCCTCCTGGATTATGGAAAGGGCCTGCGAGAAGCCGCCCTCTTTGATCGCCCTGATGAACCGCGGGATCGGAACGTTCACCGGGCATCCGGTCACGCACGACGGCTGCGGACAGTTGAGGCACCTTCCCGCCTCGCGCGCCGCCATCTCGGGCGTGTACCCGAGGGAGACCTCGTCGAAGTTCGAGCGCCTTTCCCGGGGGTCCTGTTCGGGGACGGGCGTTTTGTCGGGGACGATTTTCTTCGGGATTTTCTTGTGATCGATCACATTTTCCGTCATTAGTTCTTTGTTCGGTTTTGAGTTTTGGTTTTTAGTCAAAAAACTCAAAACTCAGCGAGGGCTATGCCTCTGGCCAACGAAAAGACCAACACCTGGGAACCGCGAAGGCGCGAAGAGCGCGAAGTTTTCAGACCAAGTTTCAAGATTTCCTTTGCGTCCTTCGCGTCTTGGCGGTAAATGGTTTTGATTTTCG
>JAWOJY010000201.1:0-3769 GCA_033854515.1 Nitrospirota bacterium | reverse complement strand
CTCTGTCCCATGGTGCTGATCCAGTTGGGCGAGGTCATTTTCGGCGGCGTGGGTTCCGGGCTTTACGGGATGCTGGTCTTCGCCATCATCACCGTCTTCATAGCCGGTCTGATGGTGGGCCGCACGCCCGAATATCTGGGCAAGAAGATCGAGATGTTTGAGATGAAGATGGCCGCTCTTGTCGTGCTCATTGTAAATGCCCTCGTCAAGATCGGCACGGCGATAGGAGTCTCGGCAAAAGCAGGCGTTGCAGGCATCGCCAATCCCGGTCCGCATGGATTCTCCGAGGTCCTTTACGCCTTTTCGTCCGCAGCGAACAACAACGGCAGCGCCTTTGCAGGCCTAAACGGCAACACGGACTTTTATAACACGGCCCTCGGTCTCGCCATGTTCATCGGCCGGTTCTGGGTGATCATCCCGGTGCTCGCCATAGCTGGTTCGCTGGCGAAGAAAAAACAGGTGCCGGCAAGCCTCGGGACGCTCCCGACCCACACGCCGTTGTTCGTGGCGCTTTTGATCGGGGTCATCCTGATTGTCGGGGCATTGTCGTTCATGCCGGCGTGGGCGCTCGGTCCGATCGCGGAGCAGTTGACAGCGGGCAGGTAAACCAAAATACTTGCCACGAAGACGCTAAGTCACGAAGAAAGACAAAAACGAGACGATTCTTTACGGTTTTAACCTGAGGGTTAACTTCGAGCCTTCGTGTCTTAGTGGCTGGTTCGGTTCTCAATAAGTGGAGGAATCACCATGAGCAGCAAATCAAAAAAACGGTCGCTCTTTGAACCGACAATCGTAAAACAGGCCTTGTGGGATTCGATCAGGAAACTGAATCCGGTCTACCAGATAAAGAACCCCGTCATGTTCGTGGTGGAAGTTGGGAGTTTTCTTACGACCCTCCTGTTCTTCCACGCAGCTTTTACCGGCAAAGGCGAGGCGCCGCCTTCCTTTATTCTCCAGATATCCGTCTGGCTCTGGATAACGGTGCTCTTCGCCAACTTCGCCGAATCCATGGCAGAAGGCCGGGGCAAAGCGCAGGCCTCGGCGCTTCGCAAGACGCGGCGCGAGGTAATGGCCAAGCGGCTCGCAAAGCCGGACCCGGATGCGGAGGTCACGCAAGTCGCCTCTTCGCAGCTCAAGAAAGGGGACATCGTGCTCGTGGAGGCCGGCGACATCATCCCGATGGACGGTGAAGTCATCGAGGGTGTTGCATCGGTCAATGAAAGCGCTGTGACGGGCGAAAGCGCGCCTGTCGTTCGCGAGAGCGGCGGCGACCGGAGCGCGGTAACCGGCGGGACGACCGTTTTGTCCGACTGGCTCGTGGTGCGGATCACCACGAGCCCCGGCGAAACGTTCCTCGACCGGATGATCAGCATGGTCGAAGGAGCGAAGCGACAGAAAACCCCGAACGAGGTCGCCCTTGATATTCTTCTGGCCGGAATGACGATTATCTTTCTGCTCGTGTGCGTGACCCTGCTTCCTTACTCCATCTTCAGCGTCAAGGCCGCGGGCCAGGGGACGCCGGTGACGATCACTGTGCTCGTGGCGCTTCTCGTATGCCTTATCCCGACCACTATCGGCGGACTGCTCTCGGCCATCGGCATCGCGGGAATGGACCGGATGATCCAGGCAAACGTGATTGCCATGTCCGGCAGGGCCGTGGAGGCTGCAGGCGACGTAGACGTCCTCTTGCTCGACAAGACCGGCACCATCACGCTCGGAAACCGGCAGGCAACAGAATTTATTCCCGCGGCCGGGGTGCATGTGGGCACGCTTGCCGACGCGGCCCAACTTGCCTCCCTCGCGGATGAGACGCCGGAAGGACGGAGCATAGTAGTCCTCGCAAAGGAGAAATATGATCTGCGGGCGCGGGACATTCACGGTATCGGCGCAGAGTTCGTCCCTTTCACGGCCCAGACACGGATGAGCGGAGTGAACCTCGACCATCGTGAAATCCGCAAGGGCGCGGCAGACGCGGTAGAACAGTACGTCAAAAAACAGGGCGGGATATTTCCGCCGGACGTCCGTTTGATCGTCGATGATATCGCAAAGCAAGGGGCAACTCCGCTCGTTGTTGCCGAAGGAGCAAAGGTGCTCGGCGTTATCCGGCTGAACGACATCGTCAAGGGCGGCATCAAAGAGCGCTTCGCCGAAATGCGGAAGATGGGGATCAAAACGATCATGATCACCGGAGACAACCCGCTCACCGCCGCCGCGGTCGCGGCCGAGGCAGGGGTGGACGATTTTCTGGCCCAGGCGACGCCCGAGGCCAAGCTCAAGCTGATCCGTGAGCACCAGAAAGGGGGAAGGCTTGTGGCCATGACCGGCGACGGCACGAACGACGCGCCCGCGCTCGCCCAGGCAGACGTGGCAGTGGCCATGCACACCGGCACCCAGGCTGCGAAGGAAGCAGGCAACCTCGTTGACCTCGATTCGAACCCGACAAAGCTTATTCAGATTGTAGAGATCGGCAAGCAGCTTCTGATGACCCGCGGCACGCTCACGACGTTCAGCATCGCGAATGACGTTGCGAAATACTTCGCCATTCTGCCGGCGGCGTTCTTCTCGATCTATCCGCAGCTTGCGGCCCTCAACATCATGGGCCTGTCGACGCCGCGGAGCGCTGTCTTATCGGCCGTGATTTTTAACGCCTTAATCATCATATTCCTTGTTCCCCTGGCGCTTCGAGGCGTGAGATACCGCCCACTCGGCGCTTCGGCAGTTTTACGCAACAATGCCCTGATGTACGGCGTCGGCGGTCTGATCGTTCCGTTTATCGGTATCAAGGTGATCGATATGATCGTCACCGCCCTGCACATTGTGTAAAAAAATCGCTTGCAAGCTTGCTCCGTCCCGCATCGTATGCATATCGTAACGGAGCGGGGCAGGCTTTCCAGCAGGCCGGCCTGCGGCCAAAGAGAGGAATCCATGATTACAATTATTCGCAATTCGTTGATGTCCCTGCTCTTGTTCACGATACTCACGGGGATCATCTACCCTCTTGTCGTGACCGGTATCGCACAAGTGCTATTTCCTCATGAGGCGAACGGCAGCATCATCATGAGGAACGGCAAACCGGTCGGGTCCCAACTGATCGGCCAGCAGTTCGATGACCCGAAATATTTCTGGGGGAGGCTCTCGGCCACAACACCCTATCCTTACAACGGAGGGTCGTCAGCGGGTTCCAACCTCGGCCCCAACAACCCGGACCTCATGAAGGCCGTGCAGGCGCGGATTCAAGCCCTTTGCGCCGCAGATCCGGACAATCAAGCAAAAATACCGGTGGACCTTGTCACGGCTTCCGGCAGCGGCCTCGACCCGCACATCAGCCTTGCTGCAGCGGAATATCAGGTTCATCGCATAGCGAAAGTGCGTGGGATGGATGAATCAGCGGTTCGCGTTTTTATCACGCAGCACACGCACAGCCGCTGGCTCGGGATGTTCGGCGAACCGGTTGTCGATGTGCTTGCATTGAATTTGGACCTTGATGAATTTCATCAAAAACATAGCGAAAAAGAGGAATTCGCGAGCCTCATCATATCGCCAAGCGATAAGCGTAAATAGGAAAAAACCTTTACAACCTGCCGTGAAGATGCGAAAATATAAGTATAGAAGTATTTCCCATCAGAACGTCGAAGGCACGGAGTAACGAATAAATGGAAGAAAGAAGACCCAGTCCCGACGTGCTCATCGATCGGATGCGCCGGGAAGCCGAACGGAGCCGAGAAGGGCAGCTCAAGATTTTCTTCGGCGCCGCTCCCGGGGTAGGGAA
>JAWOJY010000200.1:0-2698 GCA_033854515.1 Nitrospirota bacterium | reverse complement strand
TTCGTCTCAGATATTTAAAGATTGTACTGGTGTTCATCGGTGCGTTCTGTATCGTCGGGGTATACCCACTTACAATCTATTGGCCATCAGGCTGGGCTTGGCATGCCGGGGGCCAGTCTCTCTACCTGCAAATGATTATTGGAATCTACGTGACACTCGGCGTATTCCTGATTATCGCGGCTCAGAATCCTCTCGAACATCTGAGTCTCATCTGGTTCGGAGTATGGTCAAGCATCGTCCATGGTGGAATCATGGCGGTTCAGTCACTGGTCTATGCCGAACACCGAGGGCATCTTTTCGGTGATGTCCCGGTTCTGCTCGTAGCTGCCGTGGCAGTGGGAGCGCTCACCCCGAGAGGGAAAATGCGAATAATGCCTGTTAAAAAATAAATGAATCGAACGTTGCTTACTCCAGCATCAGCAGAGGGCGACAGAAAAAGAGCATGCTTTTCACAAAGCCCTCTCTGATGTATGGAGATAAAGATCGCTCTGATGACGATACTACTTCCTGCAGCTGTTGAAGTTACCATTCATTGAAACTCCAATAGTTCATGCCGAACTTTGGTGCACCACCGTTCCCCTGAATAATTGGTGCATCGAGAACTGCGGGATTGTCGCAGAGCTAAAATTGTAACTTTATGTTGACATGAGCAATATCTTCTCTATAATATTGAAACCGTGAAAGTAAAGTCTGTCATTGTGTTGCTCGCAATTGCGTTCAGTATTCTTTCTCCTCTTTCCGTTCATCTGACAATTGCACATGGGCAAACCTCCGTCGGGACCTTCGATGTCTGCCATGCGGGTTCTCTCGCCGTGTCAGGAAGCCTTGATATGCCTACTATGAGTGAACCCGTTTACCGTCCCTTCGTCCCATCACAAAAAGAAGGCACGGAGATACTTGAACTCACCCATCAACCTTTCATTTTAATATTTCAAGAAGAACACCCTCCCAAAGTCTAGCCTTTCGCGTTTTTCATCGAATCAATAAATGGTCTTGTCCTCCATGAGGACATGCGCATGCGCGAATGAACGCCATGTGTGGCGTGTCTTGTTTCGCCCTTTGCATCGTTTCAGAAAAAAGCTGAGAGGAATGCACTCAATGAAAATTTCCCTCACAGTACTTATACTGGTGCTCATGCCTGTATTTGCCCGGGCAGGTCAGGTCGGGACCGTCGCTCCGGATTTCAGTCTGAAAGATTTGAACGGCAAAACAGTTGCCCTTCAACAGCTTAAAGGCAAGGTCGTGCTCTTGGACTTTTGGGCGCCTTGGTGCCCCCCTTGCCGTGAAGAGCTTCCGGCGCTCGACGCTCTTTACAAGAAATATAACAATGACGGGCTGGTAATTATCGGCATCGATATGGATGATTCCGAGAAGCTTGTAGCTGAATTTCTCCAAAAGGCGCCCGTCAGCTTCACGATTCTTATAGACAGGAAGGGTACGCTTACAAGGGAATTTCGCTTCCGAACCTTGCCTACGGCATTTATCATAGGAAAGGACGGTGTCATACGGTATCAGCATATGGGATTCGGCAAAGAGTTCATGCCGACGTATGAAAAGGAAATTGTCGAGTTGTTGAAGCAACAATAGGCTCAGAATAGTTGAAGAGGAGATTTGACCATGTGCCGATTCTTCCCTCACGTAAAATATTTGTACCAAGCACTTAAGATAGCAGCTGCATTCGGTTCGGTAGTAATTATTGTGCTTATGACCGCAGTAGATGCCCTGGCCTGTGCCAGCTGCGGCTGCACGCTGAGTTCCGATTGGGAAAACCTGGGAGCTCCGGTTTCTTTCACTCCGGGATTAAAGCTCGATCTCCGCTACGATTACCTTGATCAGAATCAACTTCGGCGTGGATCCGGAACGATTTCCCCGACTGACGCCAGCAAAATCGTGAATAACGGCAGTCCCCAGGAAGTTGAAAAATACACAGTGAACAACTATCTGACATTGGGAATCGATTACAGTTTTAGCCGTGATTGGGGAGTTAACGTCCAGGTGCCCTGGATCAATCGCAGTCACAGTACTCTGGGAACAGCCTCGGACGGGATTACTCCCGGACCTGGCGGAGGGCAGTACAATTCACATACGTCAAGTATCGGCGATGTTAAGGTCATAGGCCGCTACCAGGGCTTTACCCCCCAGTGCAACTTCGGCATTCTTTACGGGGTCAAACTGCCGACCGGAAGCTACACCGAAACAGGAGTATCGACTGATCCGACCGCCCCGGGCCCTGTTCCGATTGACCGCGGACTGCAACCGGGGACGGGAACGATGGATGCGATACTCGGCGCATATTACTCTGACAGCATAAATCAGGATTGGGATTACTTCACGCAGGCGATCTATCAGAAAGCCCTTAACTCAAGAGATCAGTACGAGCCAGGCGACGGCCTTAACGTCAACCTGGGTTTGCGATATGCTGGTTTTGACCGGATTGCCCCGCTGATCCAGCTTAATTTCCGAGACGTTCAGCGCGATCAAGGAGCGCAGGCGGACACGGTCAGCACCGGAGGAAAATTGTTATATCTGAGCCCTGGCGTTGTCGCAAGGATAGCCGCACAAGTTGCGGTGTACGGTTTCGTTCAGGTGCCCCTTTATCAATATGTCAACGGGGTTCAACTTGCGCCGCGTTACACGGCTTCCGTAGGTGTGCGCTATTCGTTTTGAAGATAGCGTAACCTGAAAAATGCAAACATTG
>JAWOJY010000199.1:0-19668 GCA_033854515.1 Nitrospirota bacterium | reverse complement strand
TGTACCCGCACTGCATGCCGGCCAGTCTCGACCTCTATCCATCGGGTGCGAAAGTCAAGTGGGTAATCGAGACGGCAGCGGGCTCGCGAATCAGGGTGGGAGACAAGGTAAAGATCGAATGAACTTTCAGCTTATGGATTATCGGCAACGAGCTTTGGGTCCGTGCATAACTTCATGAAACTGGGTTACCGCATAATAAGGCCGCACGACGTAGGGTCCTACCCGCTCGCCTTTGTCCAGATATCTCTCTGGCGCATCGCGAACTGGGGTGTCGCGGACGGGGAGCGCGGCGTCAAAGAGGCGATCGATATGGCAGGGGAATGCAGGCGACGCGGCATACGCACGGTGTTTCATCCCCTGGAATATCCGCTGTCGAATGAGCACGAAGGCCGGACCTTAGACGTGATGCGCAGGCTCGCAGCGGCGAGCGACCTGGGGATCATCATCCACGATGAGGGCGGGAGGGACGGGCAGAGGCTCTCGACCGTTGAAGCGGACCGGTACGAAAAGAAGGTGAAGGAAATAGGCGCGCTCTGCCCCGTTTCGATAGAGAATTCCTACAATTCCGGAGATATCACGTGGTTCTGGGAGCGGTTCGTTCTCCCGGCGGCGGACAGCGTTTCCATAACCCTCGACATCGGCCACCTTGAGCTGGCGGGGATCAACTCGACCGCCTTTGTCCGGAACATGCCGGATCGTCTCGTGGAGCGAATGAAATTCGTGCACATGCACCACCACAACGAGGCGGAACTGGGCGGGGTCAAGGACCACTGGCCCCTCGAGCCGGGCTGCAGGGAGATCGAAGCGCTGAAGGCATTGCTCGAACGGAAGCAGGACCTCCGGGTGATCCTCGAGCTGGACGCCCGGGAGGGCGGGCTGCAGCGGAGCGTGGAGCTGCTTCAGAATCTTTAAGGCGCCACGTTGGACACTGATCTGCTCGCAAAAATCGGGCAGAACTTCGGACAGCTCGACCGCAGCATGCAGAGAGAAAAGACATCGAAATTAATTGGACACGGATTAACACGAAAAAACGGATAGAACTAAAAACCTTTTACGGCAGAGAGCGCGGACAAGGAGACAAAGACATACAACCGGACGCTGATTTACGGAGAGAAAACGGATAGAAAATTAATCCGCCGGAGCCGTCTTTCCGATTTACCCGTCCCAACCGAGCTCTCCGTCAAATTTTGGGTGAATCCAAAATCAAAACCATTAACCGCTGAGTCGCTAAGAGCGTGAAGGAAAATCACGAATCATGAATTCAAAATCCGAATCTTTTCTTGGCGTCCTTCGCGCCTCGCGGTTCAAAGGTAAAGGTTTTGTTTTTTCATTGGTCTGAGGCTGCGCTTCGCCAAACTTTTCTCCGTACCTCCGCGGTGAACGCGGGCGCTGAAACCATGAACATCATCCCCCTTGCCGCCGAATCGCTCGGTGTGAGAAGCTCGGCTGTCTTTCTAGAGACAGCCGACGTTAAAATTCTTATCGACCCGGGCGTGTCGCTTGCCCCGGTGCGGTTCGGGCTTCCTCCACATCCGCTCGAGATAAAGGCCATGAATGAGAGCTGGCGCAAAATCAAGGAATACGCCGCCCGTGCCGACATCCTCATCATCACTCACTACCATTTCGACCACTTTGATCCAACCGAGCCGATCGTCTTCAACGGCAAAGTGCTCCTTATCAAGCACCCGAAGGAACACATCAATGCGAAGCAGCGCGACCGCGCCAGAGAGTTGATCAGGAATTTCAGAACCCTGCCGCGCAGGGTCGAATTTGCCGATAAGGGCAGCTTCTTATTCGGCGGAACAACCATTCAATGCTCCCCTGCTGTTTCGCACGGCCCGGACACAAAGGTGGGCTGGGTGACGGAAGTGAGCGTCAAAGAAGGCGGTCGCTGTTTCGCCTATTCTTCCGATATCCAGGGAGCCAGCCGTCCCGAACACATAGCCTTTCTCCGGTCGGAAAATCCCGACATTCTCTACATGGACGGCCCCTTGACCTACATGCTCGGCCAGGCATTCAGCATGGACGATCTCCGGTCTTCGACGGAGAATATCCGCGCCATAATCGAGACGACGAAACTGCAGACGCTCATCCTCGATCATCACCTTCTTAGAGATGAGCACTGGAAGGACAGAATGCGCGAGGTGTTGTCGGCAGCGGAAAAGGCCGGCAAAAAGATCGTGACTGCCGCCGGGTTTCTCGGGACCGAGGAAGAGCTGCTCGAGGCCAGGCGCCGGAACCTGTTCACCTGGCGCCCGGATATGCCTGACGTGCCCTTCTTGCGAAACAAAAATTTTTCACCTGTACAGGGAACTCTTCAAGAAACGGTAACTGCGGGACGAAGGGGATTTTTTTGGGCGCGTTTTACAAGGAGCAGGCGCCTTCGCCCAGGGAGACCGGAAGCAATAATGAGAAAAAAGAGATCGAATGGAGACAACCGGGAGTCCTTTCCCTCAGGCAATACGTAAAAAAACTTGTTTTTATCAAGCCTATTGTTTATAATGTATTCCCTAAAAATTATTTATTAATCTGGAGGTTCTGGGTATGCCGATTTATGAATACGAGTGCGGAAGCTGCGGCCGTCGGTTTGAGATCACGCAGAAATTCAGCGACCCGGCCCTTACCTCGTGCAAGCTCTGCAATTCCACGCAGGTGAGGAAAGTGCTTTCTCCCACGGCCTTTGTACTCAAGGGCTCCGGCTGGTACGCCACTGATTACGCTTCGGGTGACCGGAAAAAGGCGATCGAAGCGGAAAAGTCCGCAGCGGATTCAAAATCAGCCGCAAAACCGAACGGGGGCTGCTCGTCGGGCGCATGCGCTTCCGGCACCTGCCCGTCAAAAGGCTGATGCCGGTGGAACCGATACACGTCCATATCCCCTATCCGAAGCTCAAGGATTTCATAGAATTGCTCCGGAAGCGAAGGTATGATCTCGAGATATACCTTTCCGCTGCCGTTCTCGACCAGTTGGAGAAGGACGATCTCGAACAGCTTGGCCGGCATCTGGACTGGAACCCGGCGCTCACGCTGCACGCTCCCTTTGTGGATCTCAACCCGGGGGCGGTCGACCCCATGGTGCGATCGGTGACGCAGGTGCGCTTCCGCCAGTTGATGGATGCAGCGGCCATACTGAAGCCCCGCGGCGCCGTGTTCCACTCGGGATACGACAAGTGGCGGTACAGTGGACGGACGGACATATGGCTCGCGAACAGCAGGGACGCATGGTGCAAGCTGGCGGATGCCGCATCCAGGATCGGCATGCAGGTGGCCGTGGAAAACGTGTTCGATGAAGACCCCGAGGCGCTGCATCTGCTGCTCCGTGAAGTGGACAGCCAGGACTTCGGCGTGTGTTTCGATACGGGACACTTCAACCTGTTTTCGAAGGCGACGATGGAGGAGTGGTTCGATGCCTTGGGCAGGCGCATCGTGGAACTCCATCTTCATGATAATGAAGGTTCGGCTGATTCCCATCTCGCCGTCGGCAAGGGGACGGTAGATTTCGCAAAGCTGTTTCAGTTCCTGTGCCGGCATCCCGCCAAGCCCGCGCGCACTCCCGTATACACCATTGAAGCGCACGACAAAGGCGACATTGAAACAAGCCTGGACCGCGTGAGGACGCTGCTGGGAGAAAACAGCTCCGGATAAGTTTACCTTGACAGGGTATATGACGTTCGCTTAGACTAATATTTATGAAGAAAATCTGCATAGTACTCACTTTCATGCTCCTTATGTCTTCCTGCGCCGCCGGAATAGTACGCCGCGATATGAACGCGCCGTCGCGCGGCGAGGTCGGCAGCGATGTCAAGGCCAAGGCGCTCGCCGATTACCATTTCATCGTCGGGGGCTCCCTTGAGCAGGAAGGCGACATCGACGGCGCGATCAGGGAGTACGAGGACGCCTACCGCCTCGACCCGGCATCGGCCACGCTCGCTCTTTCCCTGGCGTCGCTGTACCTCCGGAAAGGGCAGATCGAAAAGGCCGCCGAACTCGCCGAGAAGGCTGTCGAGTCGGCCCCGGACAAGACGGATGCGCTCCTGCTCCTCGCCGGCGTTTATACGACCAAGAAAAACTACGATAGGGCGATCGAATTGTACCGCAAGGTGATCAAGATCAACCCCTCGTCGGATGACGCCTACATCTATCTCGGATCGCTTCTCGCGTCGCTTAAACGCTATGACGAGTCGGTCGAGGTGTTCAACGCGCTCGAGAAAGTCAACCCTTCTTCGCTCATGGCTCCCTACTATCTCGGCAGGATTTACGCCGAACGGCAGATGTTCGACCGGGCGATCGGTGAATTCAAAAAGGCGATGGAACTCAATGACGAATTCGAACCAGCTTACACGGGCATGGGGCTCGTCTACGAGCTCACGGGCAAAACCCAGGACGCGATAAAGGCCTATAAAAAGTCCATCGAGCTCAATCCCCACAATTTGGAGATCCGGCAGCGACTCGTGCAGATCTACATTCAGGAAAACATGCTCGACGATGCGATGGACCAGCTCCGGCAACTGGTCGCTCGCGACCCCAGGAATTACGACGCCCATGTCAAGATCGGGTTGATTTATGCCGAGAAAAAGCAGTATGCGCAGGCAGTCGAGGAATTCCGGCTCGTTTCCCGCGCCGTACCGGGCGATATCAAGATCCGGCATTACCTCGCCTCGACACTGCTGGCAGAAGACCGCCTCGATGAAGCGCTTGCGGAGTACAAGACAATCCTGTCCGCCGCCCCCGACGATACCGACGCTGTTCTCCAGGTCGCGTACATTTATGCAAGGCAGGACAAGGCCGCCGATGCCGTCCCCCTGCTGCAGAAGGCGCTTGCTGAGCAGCCGGGAAAACCCGAACTCTATCTCTACCTTGCCGGCGCGTACGAGCAGCTTTCGAGGTACCGGGACGCCGTCGATATTCTCAAAAAAGGCATCGAGGTGACTCCGGACAGAGACGACCTGACGTTCACCCTTGCGACTGCGTATGAGAAACTGAATATGCACGAGGAAATGATCGCGGCACTCAAAAAGACGCTGGAACTCAACCCGAACAACGCGGACGCGCTGAACTATCTGGGGTACACATATGCGGAGCGGGGCGAACACCTTGACGAGGCTGTGCAGCTCATCAAAAAGGCCCTTCTCATCAAGCCCGACAGCGGCTATATTCTGGACAGCCTGGCTTGGGCCTATTATCAGAAGGGTATGCTCAACGATGCGCTCGATACGATGAAAAAGGCGCTCACCTACGTGCCCGATGATCCGGTCATGCGCGAGCATTATGGCGACATCTACTTCAAGCTTTCGAAAAAGGACCAAGCCAGGGAGCAGTGGCTCAAGTCCCTGGAACTCGACCCGGGCAACCAGAAGCTCAGGGAGAAGTTCAAGAACTCCGGGTTCGGGGACCCCGCGCCTCTCCTGAAAGACGTGCATCCGAAAAAAAAGGGTAAGAAGTGAGACCGCGTTCCATAACGTTCCTCTTTGCAGTCCTGATCCTGTCCGCCTGCATCCCTAAAAAAGCGGAATTGCCCATGACCGAGGTTCCCGCCGCGCCCCTGATCCAGGCGATCGAGCAGCGCAGGCAGACATTCCAAAGCCTCAAGGGCACTGCCGTTGTCCGGGTGGCGAAGCGCGGACACTCACGCACCCTCGAGAATGTCGGAATCGTGCTTGATGGCCAAAAAAGGCTCAGGATTGAGGCCTTCGGTCCGCTCGGCCAGTCCACGCTCGCGCTGGTCTGGGATGGACAGGAAATGCAGCTTCGGCTCCCGGATTCGAATAAGGTCGTACGGACAGGCCCGTGGGGGCTCGAGCGGCTTCTTGGCGCCGGCATCGAGGTGCAAGAGTTGTCCGCGGCCCTGTCCGGGAACATCCCGGAAACCGACCCGACCGACGGCACAAAAGCATTCTGCGGTCCTGATGAAAGCTGCATCGTGGAGCTTGTTCAGGGAGAGACCGTGAGGCGCGTCCGCGTATCGCCGGCCTCCGGTCAGGATCAACACATATCGATAACGTCTTCTGAGCTGTATCACTCGGGGTCGCTTGTCTTTCGCGCGCGGTTCGAGCAGCCGGAGACCATATCGAATTACCAGGTCCCGACGAGAGTCATTATCGAGTGCCCCGACAAAAAGTTGACACTCACGGTCTCATACGATCAGGTCGATGTAAATGCGCCCGTCGGCGATGAGGCGTTTCAGCCCTTGGAGGGGGAGGACGCCCTGCAGTGAATACGATTTCCCTTAAGGCGGCCGCCAAGATCAACCTCTGCCTCTCGGTGCTTGCCCGCAGACCTGACGGCTACCATGAGGTCGAGATGCTGATGCAGATGGTGGACCTCTACGACGAAGTCCGCGTGACCGCGGGCGGCAGCGGTATCACCGTGGGCTGTAACGACAGCGCCGTTCCCGCCGGGGAAGGAAACATCGCCTACAAGGCCGCGGCCGAAATGCTCAAGCTTTCCAGACGCCGCACCGGGCTTGTTGTCGAGATCAAGAAAGCCATCCCGGTGGCCGCGGGTCTCGGCGGAGGGAGCAGCGACGCCGCCGCCGTGCTCACGGCCTGTAATGCGCTCCTCGGGACAGGCCTCGACAGGAAGGGGCTGGCGGAAATCGGCGTCCGTCTCGGGATGGACGTGCCGTTCTTCTTTTACGGTCCGACTGCCCTGGCCAGCGGGAGGGGGGAAGTCCTCACCGAGCTTCCGCCGCCGGCCGCGTTCTGGGTTTTGCTCGTCAATCCGGGGTTCGAAACCTCGACGGCCTGGGTCTACAAAAATCTAAATTTGAGGTTGACAAAAAAAGTTGACTGTAATAAAATTGCAGGGTTTTCGATTGGTGTAGCGGTCGAGGTGCTTCATAACGACCTTGAAACCGTAACCGCCGCGGCATATCCCGAGATCGATGTGATTAAGACCGAACTCGGGGCGCAGGGGGCCTTGGGTACCCTTATGAGCGGCAGCGGACCGACGGTTTTCGGCATATTCGAGAGCGAGGCTGCCTGCCGTAAGGCAGCGACAAGCCTGTCCGGCAGGGGTTGGCGTCTTTATCCGGCAGAAACTTTGAGCGGAACGCCTTTAGCGGGGTATCTTTAACACCAATTACAAAGCCGGGCCGGCATTAAACAGCCCGGAGGGGGGCACCGCGGGGAGTAGACGGGTCGTTGAAATCGGCATACACCAGGGGGAAGAGTTATGGAAATCACAGAGGTAAGAGTATTTCCGGTCGCCAATGAGGAAAGGCTTAAAGCCTATGCCACAATAACGATAGACAATGTGTTTCTGATCAGAGACCTCCGCGTCATCAACGGCAATAGCGGGTTGTTCGTAGCCATGCCGAGCCGAAAGATGAAGGACGGAACATTCAAGGACATAGCCCATCCGCTCAACAGCGAGACCAGGCAGATGATCGAGTCCAAGGTTCTCGCCGAGTACGAGCGGGAGCTGGCCAATCCCACCAAACGGGGAGAGCCGGGGCCGCCCAAAGAAAAAGCGTCAGAATAACGATCCGGTGCATCGAGTCCGATTCTAAAACTGATTACGAGAGGATAGGCCTTTGCCTATCCTCTTCATATTTATTTGTTCGGGCAGCATGCCCGGAATCGGGATCGGCCGTCAGTCGGGGGTCGTCTAATGGTAGGACAGAGGCCTTTGAAGCCTTTAATCGGGGTTCGACTCCCTGCCCCCGAACCAGAAAACGAAGAGGATTTTGATTGTGATGGTAAGAACGCGGGAAATCAAGATATTCACAGGGAACGCAAATCCTGAACTGGCGAAGGAAATCTGCAGCACGATCAACATCCCCCTCGGGGACGCGCTCGTCTCGCAATTCAGCGACGGAGAGATCAATGTGCGGATCAACGACAATGTCCGCGGCATGGATGTCTTTGTCGTTCAGCCCACGTCGAGCCCGGTCAACCGGCACCTGATGGAACTCCTTGTGATGATCGATGCCCTCAAACGGTCCTCGGCGGCGAGGATCACGGCGGTGGTCCCCTATTACGGGTACGCCCGGCAGGACCGCAAGGCACAGCCTCGCGTTCCGATTACGGCGAAGCTGGTGGCCGATCTTCTCACAACGGCGGGGGCGAACCGCCTGTTGACCATAGATCTGCATGCCGGGCAGATCCAGGGATTTTTCAACATCCCCGTGGACAACTTGTTCGCGGCTCCGGTGCTCCTGGACTATGTCAGGAAGAAAAGTTTCAACAACCTGACGGTCGTTTCCCCGGACGCTGGAGGTGTGGAGCGCGCCCGGGCGTTTGCTAAAAGGCTCGGCGCTTCGCTTGCCATCATCGACAAGCGGCGCGACAAACCGAACGTGGCGCAGGTCATGAACATCATCGGCGACGTGAAGGGACACGACTGCCTGCTGCTCGACGACATGGTGGACACGGCGGGAACGCTTACCGAGGGCGCCGCGGCGCTTAAGGCAAACGGCGCGGGTAAAATCTGCGCGACGTGCAGCCATGCCGTGCTGTCCGGGCCTGCTATTACCAGGATCAATGAGTCCGTTCTGGCCGAGCTGATCGTGACGAATACCATTGCCATGGACTCAAAGCAGAAACAGTGCAACAAGCTCACCGTGCTTTCCGTGGGGCCGCTCCTCGCCGAGGCGATCAGCAGGATCCACGAGGAATCGTCGCTCAGCTCGCTGTTCGTGTGAGGAAACCAGAGAAGCCGCTGATGAACGGAGATAAACACGGCATATCCCGTTATCAGACGGCGACGGGATTCTCCGTGTTTACCTGTAGTCATATAATGCTTAATTGATTTTGTAACGGAGGTAAAATGGAAAAGATCGCTTTAACAGCTCAGATCAGAGAGAAGGCAGGCAAGGGCGTTGCCCGGGGGCTGCGCAGGGCCCAGATGATACCGGCCGTTCTCTACAGCCATGGTAAGTCCACGCCGATCGCGATGGCGAACAAAGAGGTGAGCAGTATTCTGAATACCCGGGGCGGTGAGCATGCCCTTATCAGCCTCAAGCTCCAAGGCGCCAAGGACGCAGCGGAGAGAATGGCCCTCATCAAGGATTACCAGGTCGATCCCGTGAACGGCGGGCTCATTCACGTGGACCTCATGGAGGTCGCCATGGATGAGAAAGTGAGGATTCCGGTCGCGGTCCATATTACCGGCTCGGCCGTCGGTGTGAAAGAGGGCGGGATTCTCCAGGCGGGCATGCGCGAACTCGAGATCGAGTGTCTCCCGAACCAGATCCCCGGTTCTATCGACATCGATATCTCGGCGCTCAAGATTAATGAGTCGCTCCATGTGAGGGACATCCAACCGGCTCCGGGCATCAGGATATTGACCGACCCCGATGCCACCGTCGCAACAGTCCAGCCGCCCATCTCCGACGCCAAACTCGAGGCCATGCTTGCTGCGGCCCCTGCGGTTGAGGCTGGCGAGCCCGAACTCGTGAAAAAGCCGAAGAAGGAAGAGGCTGCTGCTCCTGCCGAAGCCGGAAAAGAAGCCAAGGCTCCTGCTGCTGCAGCGGAGACGAAGGAAGCAGCGCCCAAGAAGGCCCCCGCGAAATAACATATTCATGCTGGCGTAATGAAGATCATCGTCGGTCTCGGAAACCCGGGCAGGAAGTATGCGCGGACGCGCCATAACGCAGGCTTTATGGCCGTGGACGAACTTGTTCGCGGCGTGGGCATGGAACTAGGCCAGGAAAAGTGCCGATGCCTTCTCGGCAGGGGAAGGATCGGGGCCGAACACGTCGTCATCGCCAAGCCCCAGACCTACATGAATGAGAGCGGTCTGGCCGTTTCGGCGCTCTTCAAAGAATTCTACGCTTCCGCAGAAAACCTTATCGTAATTCATGACGAGATCGACCTGCAGCTCGGCACAGTCCGGGTGAAATCCGGCGGCGGTCACGGCGGACATAACGGGCTGCGCTCGATTATCGAGAACATCGGCACGGCCGAGTTTATCCGCGTTCGAGTGGGTGTGGGAAGGCCCACGCAGGACATGGATGCTGCGGATTACGTGCTCAGCCCTTTTTTGAGGGACGAGCAGCAGGCTGCGGCGGAGGCTGTCGCACGGGCGGCAGAAGCGGTCACGATGATCATTGAACAGGGAGTGACAAAGACCATGAATGCCGTGAACCAGAAGTGACGGCCCGGTCTTTGCGGGTAAAGAAAGACGAATATGAGGCCCGGACGTGAACGGAACCAGCCGACAGCGTCCGGTTTTTTTTGTTCCAAACAACAGAGCTTGCCACGAAGTCCCAATGGCCACAGGCCGCACCGAGGCACAAAAGATTGTACCGTTAAAATTATTCTTTGTGACTTGGTGTCAGTGGCCACAACATAATGGATAGAAGGAGTTTTCATGGGATTCAACTGCGGTATCGTCGGACTGCCGAATGTGGGCAAGTCCACCATATTCAACGCGCTTACGTCTGCGGGTGCCCAGGCGTCGAACTATCCCTTTACCACCATCGACCCGAACGTGGGCGTGGTGGACATGCCCGATGAGCGCCTGGACAAGCTGGCCGCAATCTACAAACCAAAGAAGGTGACGCCGACCACCATGGAATTCGTGGACATCGCAGGTTTGGTCAAGGGCGCGGCGCAGGGCGAGGGGCTCGGGAATAAATTCCTGGCCAACATCCGCGAGGTGGACGCGATCGCCCACGTGGTCCGCTGCTTCGAGGATCCCAATGTGGTGCACGTGGCGGGCAAGGTCGACCCGGCGAAGGACATCGAGGTGATCGAGGCCGAGCTCATGCTTGCCGACCTCGACGCGATCGAGAAGAGGCTGTTCAAGGCCGAGAAGCTGGCAAAGGCCGGAGACAAGAAGGCGCTGGAAGAAGTTGATTTCATGAAGCGACTCAAGGACATGCTCGGCAGGGGGGAACCGCTTCGGCGCGTTTCGTACACCGAGGAGCAGGCGGGCTGGCTCAGGAGCTACAATCTCCTTTCCGCCAAGCCCGTGCTTTACGTGGCGAACGTTGCGGAGGGCACGGCAGGCAAGCCCAATGCCTACGCGGATGCCGTTCGGAAAATAGCCGCGGACGAGGGGGCCGGCGTCGTGATGATTTCCGGAAAAGTGGAAGAAGAGATCGCCCAGCTTCCGAAGGAAGAACGGAAAGAATATCTCGCCGGCATGGGACTCAAGGAGTCGGGACTGGACAGTCTGATACGCGCCGGGTATGAGTTGCTGGGGCTGATCACCTATTTCACCGCGGGTGAGAAAGAGGTGCGCGCGTGGACCATCACGAAGGGCACCAAGGCCCCGCAGGCTGCCGGCAAGATACATACGGACTTTGAAAAGGGGTTCATTCGTGCCGAAGTTTTCCATTATGACGACCTCATGCGGCTCAAAACGCCCCAGGCTGTGAAGGAAGCCGGTCTACTCCGTTCTGAAGGCAAGGAGTACGTGGTGAAGGACGGCGACATCATGCTTTTCAGGTTTAATGTGTAAATTGCATTCATACCTTAGACCTATTCCCGGACTGAACATCAATCCTGCCGGCATCAAAAGACCGGCCGACTCCATTTGTGATGATCTCCCAACCTTCTTTTCAATTCCTGGATGTGTTCATGAGTGATTGATCTTTTGCAACAGTCCTCCTTCTGCATTGTATCCCTTTGAACGATTCTGCAAAGAAGCACCATCACGGCTATAATATAACTAAAGACGCTGTCGGCTGGATGAGAATACATGGTTGCACGCCAAAGAAGACGGCAACGTGTAAAACAGATTCTTAGGTCGGTTTTTTTCAAAAATTATCCATGAGTTAATTCCCGGCAGGAGAGGAGGCGTGTTATGAACGCTGTTGAGATGGCGAACAAGATGGAAGTGGACGCGATCAAGTTCTATACTGAGGCAGCCGGGAAGACAAAGCATCCCGTGGGCAAAAGAATGTTTCTGGCCGTCGCGGAAGATGAGAAGCGGCATCTTGAGATGGTCAAAAACATCATAAAGGGGCTTCACATAACGGCCAAGGACGTCAGCCCCATGAGAAATATCAAGTCTATCTTTGAAAGCATGAAAAAGGACATGATGCAAAGGGTCGAGGCCACGCGGGACGAGCTCGAGTCCTTCAAGATCGCCATGCAGATGGAGAAGGAGGGCGTCGAATTCTACAAAAAGTCGGCGGCCTCGGTGAAGACAGACAAGGAAAAGGACCTCTTCGACAGGCTGATCAAGGAAGAAGAGCAGCACTACGCCATTTTTTCCAACACGTACTTTCACCTCTCGAACACGGGAAGCTGGTTTTTGTGGGAGGAACATGCTATTGTCGACGGAGGCACTCCGTGGGCGTAGCAATTGCGGAATGCAGCTAACGGAGAAGGCCGACCATGTCGGCGTAAAAGGGACGGCACTGCGGCTGACGTGGTCCACATTCCGCATTGGCGAAGGGAGGTTTTATGGCATACACGAACGTGGCGCTCAAAGAAAAAATCATGGAGATGTATCCCGAGATCATGCAGCACAACCTCTCGATGAGCCTCGATTTCGACGAAAGCAAGAACGCATACATTATTACCTTCAATCGGGGAAAGGAAGAGCTGACGACGCATCTCGAGAAGAAAGACGCTGATGACTGCATGAACAACATCAAGTGCCTGTACCTCGGCGTACAGGTTGAGCAGTTCATCAAGAACTTCGAGGAAAAAGAGCTGTTCGAGCGGAAGATTGCGTGAGGAGGGGAAAGGCCCGTGCCTGTTTGTTTACAAAACAGCGGATAAGTACGCGTTCCTGATTCAAACTGCAATCGTGCCGGAGGAGGTTTAAGCTGCCTTGTTAAATATGCTATACAGCGCACAGCGGTACGGGTCTCGCCCTTTTTTGCCGTCGGCGATCTCCGCCCGGTACCTGCACCCGCCCCTGCAGATATCGATGTATTCACAGGCGCACATCAGTTCTTCGAGCCGGGCAGGCTTGACTCTCTGCCACGCCGCCCGAAGGCCCTGCCCCACGGTTCCCACGGCCTGATCTGCGTAAAAAGCGCATTTTGCGGTTTTTCCATCGGCGAGCACCGCCATGAGGTGCAGGCCGCACGCGTATCCCCGGGCCGACATATGCATGCCGCTGCCGTAGCCATATGCCAGGTATTTGCCGCCCTGTTCCGGATTCAAGAGAAATTCTCTGTTGTCCTTCAATCGTCCGGCCGCCGAAGGGACGTCAACGGTCCAGTCCTTTATGCCCAGGCTCCTGAACAGGCGCTCCATGTCATCGAAGTCGCCGAGATTTCCGGAATGCACCATCGTCGCGACCGAGACTTCAAATCCCGCGTCGAGAGCCCGCCTTACGGCATCCATGGAACGGGCGAAGGTCCCCGCGCCGCGGAGCGCGTCGTGCGCAATTTCAAGGCCGTCGATGCTCACCCGGATCTCCTCGACGTTGAGGCTTTTTAAAATGTCCTTTTTGATCAGCAGGGCGTTCGTAAACAGGACTTTCCTGACCGAAAAGTCCGGAAGCATATCGTTCACTTCACCGAATTTCGTGTGCAGAAGAGGTTCGCCTCCCGTGACGAGTACACGGAGGCCCTGCATCTCCTCGAACTCCCGCAGCGCCGACCGGATGCCCTGAACCGGGAGTTCGCGGGGAATCTCCTCTCCTATATAACAATGTTTGCACCGGAGATTGCAGGCATTGGTGATCTGAAGCTCGAGATAACGGAGAGAAGGCGATGGCGATTTGACAAGAGGAGGACGTCGTATCGATGTCCTCCCTTCTGTCACCAGGCCTTTTTCGAGGCAGTAGTCGATGAGGGCGCCGTCCCTGACCGAACAGCCGCTTTCAGCCGCGCATCTTTTGAAAAATTCAAAAGACTCCGAATCGAGTTCGAACAATTCATCACGTTTCAGGTGATAAACGCACGGCGATTCAAGCCATTTGAGCACGGCATCTTTCGAAAGAAACAATTCACATCTTCTATTATACATTAGTTTCACCTGGTTTTTTTGAAAGTCATAGTCGCGCCTTTTATGCTCGCCGGGCGCGCCGTAACACAGCAATGAAATTTCCATTGAAACATTGTTATACTTATTTTATCATACTATGAAATAAAGAAGCCGCCCTGGTGCGGAATGTGTGTCGAACTTCTGCCGCTAGAGGCAAGAACCCGTGATCTACGAACTATCGAGGCCGAAAGCGGCGTTCAGGGAGCTTTGTTGATCCGTAAGATTTCCATCATCATTCCCACGCTTCACGAAGCGGACGGTATCAATGCCGCGCTGGACCGCCTCGAGCGCCTGAATTCCCCCGTTCCCTTCGAGATCATCGTCGTTGACGGCGCGGAAGAAGCCGATACGCTTGCCGCCATTCGTGCGAGGAACATCGTAAGAATACGGTCGGATCGCGGCCGGGCCAGGCAGATGAACGCAGGCGCGGCCGCTGCGAGCGGCGAAGTCCTTATTTTCCTCCACGCCGACACACTTCTTCCACGGAACGGCTTACAGAAAATTGCCGAATTGATGGCCTTCGAGAATCATGTTGCCGGCGCGTTCAGCCTCGGAGTCAACTCGGCGAGAGCGGTTTTCAGGATCACGGAGCAGTACGCAGCGCTCCGGACTCGTGTAACGCGGATACCATTCGGCGATCAGGCGATTTTCATGCGAAAAGAGTACTTCGAGAAACTCGGCGGATACAGGGACATCCCCGTCATGGAAGATGTCGAAATCATGCGGCGTATCAAAAAACGGAAAGACAGGCTCTGCATCCTCGACGATAAGGTGCTTACGTCGGCGCGCAGATGGGAAAGAGAAGGCGTCGTCTGCTGCACCCTGAGAAACTGGCTGCTCCAGGCGCTCTATGCGTTTGGTGTGCCGCCGGAACGTCTCGCAAAGCTTTACAAGTAGACGGAACAACCAGGTTCTTTTCATCTATACAGATCATCTATTCAGAAGACTTTCGGCCGTGTTAAACTTAGACATGGCAGCCGGTTCATTTCCGCGTGAGCCTGTTGCCCTGTTTCACGAAGAGCGGATTTTCTATATGACGCGTCATGGGGGTAAAAATGGGAGATTATTACAAGCCGGAAGACCTGGACAGGTTCGGGGAAATAGGCAAGCACAGCCCCGCATTGTTCAAAAAATTCATGGAATGGTACAATTCGGCGCTCGAGCCCGGCACGCTGACGAAACGGGAAAAGGCTCTTATCGGGGTAGCCGTAGCCCATACGATCCAATGCCCGTACTGCATCGACGCCTATTCGAAGGCCTGTCTTGAAGAAGGCATGAGCCTCGAGCACATCACCGAAGCGGTGCACGTGGCCGCGGCGATTCGGGGCGGCGCGACGCTGATACACACGATCCAGGCGCACAATACCGTGGACAAGATATCGCTTTGAGCTCGTGTGCCCGTAAGAAAGAAGGGACAAGACATGGGCGCTACCAAGTTCTCTGAACGGGTCCTTGGAGCAGTATCGGGCCCGTTGCAGGCGATCGGGATAAAGTCCATCCAGGTCAATATAGGCTACCGGTGCAACATGGCTTGTAAGCATTGCCACATCGCGGCTGGCCCGGAAAGGACCGAGAACATGGAGGGCAAGACCGTCGATACGGTCCTAAGGGTGATTTCGGAAAATCCCATCGAGACGCTCGACGTAACGGGCGGAGCTCCGGAGCTGAATCCCCATTTCCGCTATCTCGTCACAGAAGCGCGAAAGCTCGGGCGGCACGTCATCGCCAGGACGAACCTCACCATCTTTTTTGAAAAGGGAAAGGACGATCTGCCGGAATTTTACCGTGATAATGATGTGGAGCTGATTGCGTCGCTTCCATACTATATGAAAGACAATGTCGACAGGGTGAGGGGAAGCGGGACGTTCCGCAAGAGCATAGAAGCCCTGCGCATGCTGAATCGTCTCGGTTACGGCGAACAGGGCGGGAAACTTCTGAACCTCGTGTACAATCCCCAGGGGGGTTTTCTTTCCCCGCCGCAGGCCGCGCTCGAAGAAGAATACAAGCGGGAGCTTGAAAAAAGGCACGGCGTTTTTTTTAACCGCCTTTATACCTTCACGAACATGCCGATCGGCAGGTTCAGGGAATTTCTCGTGCGAAGCGGAAATCTCGAAAAATACTACCAGAAGCTCGCCTGCGCTTTCAACCCCGGTACCCTTGACGCCGTCATGTGCAGGCACCTCATAAGCGTCGGCTGGAACGGCACGCTGTTCGACTGCGACTTCAACCAGATCGCCGGTCTCGCGGTCGATTCGGACTGCCCCCGGAATATCAGTGACTTCGATTATGCCGCGCTCTCCGTCAGGCGGATCATGGTGGATGACCACTGTTACGGCTGTACTGCGGGCCAGGGCTCGACATGAACGGGCTCGGTCGCGTAACAGGCAGGCTGCCTGTTCGACATGAAATTTCCGACGTCCTCGAGGAGAGAAGTCTTATCAACTCAAAAAAAATCACGGGAGGTGCGTATGAAAAAAACGGTAAGCAGGAGGGATTTCTTTAAAAAGGCCGGCATGGGAACCATCGGGCTGGGAATCGGCATCACGGCCTTCGACGGGATCCGCCAGCGCGCCGAGGCGCTGACCGAAGCGGAAAAACACGCGCTCCTCATGAAAGGGACCGTGAATTTTAAAGGCTTCATGGCAAGCGAGATCACGCCGAACGATCAATTCTACATTACGACGTACTCGGACAATGTGCCTGATATAAATCCTCAGACCTTCACGCTCCAGGTCGGCGGTCTCGTGGAGAAACCGTATGCCCTGTCCTTGAAGGAACTTGAAGAGATGAAGGACACCACAGAGTTCGTTACCTTCGAGTGTATCGGGAACCCCGTGGGAGGCAGTGCAATCAGCAACGCGCTCTGGGAAGGCGTGAAGCTCAGGAGGGTCATGGAGCGTGCGATGCCGAAACCGGGAATTCTCAAGGCGGCCTTCCATGCCGCCGACGGATATACCGACAGCATACCGTATCAGCTGGTCCTGTCGGACGATGTCTTTCTCGCCTTCCGGATGAACGGAGAACCCCTGCCGCCGCAGCACGGCCATCCGCTGCGCGTCGTCGTGCCCGGCATTTACGGCATGAAGAGCGTGAAATGGCTTTCGAAGATCGAGCTCGTGAATTACAATTTCGAGGGCTATTGGGAGAAGCGGGGCTGGTCCGACTCCGCGGTCCTTTCCGTCATGTCCGAGATCCTCATGCCCATGGATGGTGCAAAAATACCGCCGGGGCATTACGTCGTAGGAGGGGTCGCCTTCGGAGGAAGATTCGGCATCAGCAAGGTACAGGTCTCGACCAATGGCAGCGCCTGGCATGACGCGGAAATTAAGAAACCGCTTTCCCGATGGGCATGGACATTGTGGCGCTACGACTGGAATCCGGTAAGGACCGGGAACCATACGCTCAAGGTGCGCGCGTTCGACCTGTCGGGGAAGGTGCAGGAATCGGGTTCTTTTTTCGGGAAATTGTTCGGCTCAACCTTCCCCGACGGGGCCAGGGGGATACATTCCGTGACGGTGACGGTGGCCGAGTAATCGTAAGCTGTGAGGCGTAAAGCGTGAAGAGGAGAAAGATTCACCGCGGCTGTCCCCCCGCGACCGGCAAAGTCTGCGTTCTTCTGTTTGTGAAGGCGGCCGAAAAGGGGAAGGTCAAGTCCCGCCTCGCACCGGTCGTCGGCGAAGAAGCGGCGCTTGAGATCTACAAACAGTTTGTCGCAGCCGCGCTGGAGACGATAGAGAGAACGGGCTGTGGCTACAGGGTGTGCTTCTATCCGCCCGATGCCCGGCAGCAGGTTGAAGACTGGCTCGGTCCCGGTCGGATATACCGGCCGCAGGAGGGAGCGGACCTCGGCGAGCGCATGAAGAATGCCTTTATCCGTTCCTTTTCCGAAGGCGTTGAACGGGCGGTGCTCGTCGGGAGCGACATCCCGGAGGTGACTCCTGCGCTGCTTCGCGATGCATTGGAATCCCTAAACACGCACGACGCTGTGATCGGCCCCGCGCTTGATGGAGGTTATTATCTCATCGGGTTCAATGCCCGGTCGTTTCTGCCGCGCGTGTTCGACGGGATCGCGTGGAGCAGGGACGGGGTATTCGGGCAGACGGCCGACGTATTCAAAAAAGCAGGCACAAACGTCCACGCCCTTCCTCTTCTGCAGGATATCGACACGGCCGAAGACCTGAGGGCGTTCGCGGAACGGCAGATGTCGCACTCTTCCGAAGCGTGGGCCGCAATTCGCCGCATTCTCCAACATAAGGAGCTGTTTCAATGAAAAAATACGACTACGACTTGATCGTTATCGGCGGGGGCGCAGCGGGCTTTGTGTCGTCCAAGTTCGCCCGGGGAATCGGCAAGAAGGTCGCCATGATCGAAAAGGGGAGGCTCGGCGGGGAATGCACGAACTTCGGCTGTATCCCGAGCAAGGCGCTTATCAGAACGGCCAACGTCGCGCACCAGATCGCGCGCATGCGCGAGTTCGGACTGGAGAGCGGGACGCCTGTTGATCTCAAAACCGACAACGTTATGGCGCGCGTGCGTTCGGCGGTGAACACGGTCTACAACGGTCATCCAGCCGAGAAGTTCGAGGCGCAGGGCATTGCGGTTCTCTTCGGCTCGCCGCAGTTCACGGACAACCACACCATCACCCTTGAAGGAAGGACGCTCACGGCGGAGAAGTTCATTATTGCCACGGGTTCGTCCGCGTTCGTTCCCCCCATCGAAGGCATCAGCGACGTGCCCTACCTCACGAACGAAAACGTGTTCGAGATGGACAGCCTTCCCCGTTCACTCATTGCGCTCGGCGGCGGGCCCATCGGCATGGAACTCGCCGCGGCGTTCAACCGCCTCGGCGTCGAGGTCACGGTTGTCGAGATGCTGGACCGCGTGCTCTTCCGGGAGGACCGCGAACTTGCGGAGATGCTCGTCCGGCGCCTGGAGGCGGAGGGCCTGAAATTCCTGACCTCGGCACAGGCAGTGAAAATTTCGCAGTCCGACGGGAATATCGTGATGACAGTCCGCCGGGGGGAGCAGACGCGCGACATCAGGGCCGAAAAAGTGCTTGTCGCCGTCGGCAGGAAAGCGAACGTCGAGGGCCTCGGCCTGGAACGCGCCCGGATCAAGTACTCGAACAAGGGGATCGTCACAGACCGGACGCTCAGGACCACGGCCGAAAACATCTTTGCCTGCGGCGACGTGGCGGGACCGTACCAGTTCAGCCACATGGCGGAATACCAGGCGGTGCTCGCCTGCACGAACGCCTTCCTGCCGGTAAAGAGGAAAGCGGATTACACCCATGTGGTCTGGACCACCTTCACCGATCCCGAGCTGGCCCATGCGGGGCTCACCGAGGAAGAGGCGAGAGAGCGCCACGGCGACGGCATCAGTATCTATCGGTATAACTACCGCTCCATGGACCGGGCCGTGACGGACGCGGAAGAATACGGCATGAGCAAATACGTCTGCGCCAGGAGCGGGAGGCTCGTCGGCATCCACATCCTCGGCAGCCACGCGACCGAAGTGATGCACGAGGCGCAGCTCGCAAAAACGCTCGGCATCCCGTTCGCGAAGATCAGAAGCGTGATCCACTCCTACCCGAGCTATTCCGACGCCGTGTACCAGCCGTCGAAGGTGCACGCCGTGGAGAAGCTGCAGAACAATTTCTTCGTGAAGGTGGCAAAAAAGCTGCTGAGCAAATAGCAGAAAGGCGTTATGAAAAAACCCGTCAAGAGAGTTCTCCTTCTCGCTCTCATCATTGCGGTGATCGCGGCGGTGCA
>JAWOJY010000198.1:0-47025 GCA_033854515.1 Nitrospirota bacterium | reverse complement strand
CTATGTCCGCCACGAATATCCGCTCGCGGTCAAGAATCTCGGCATTGCCATCAAACAGGCCGAGTCGCTGGGGCTGCTGGGCAAGAACATCCTCGGTTCCGGTCTCGACTTCGACATGGAGATCAAGGAAGGCGCGGGTGCATTCGTCTGCGGCGAGTCCACGGCGCTCGTGGCTTCGATCGAGGGCCAGCGCGGCATGCCGCGGCCCCGTCCGCCCCGGCTCTCCGAGGCTGCCGGCGGGCTCTGGAATATGCCCACGAACCTGAACAACGTCGAAACCTTTGCAAACGTTCCCACCATCATTACCAAGGGTCTCGATTACTATACCAAGATCGGCACCGAGAAATCGAAGGGAACCAAGGTTTTCGCGCTCACCGGCAAGATCAAGAACACGGGCCTCATCGAAGTGCCGATGGGCATCACGCTCCGCGAGATCATCTTCGACATCGGCGGCGGCATGCTGAACCCTGATAAAGCCTTCAAGGCGGTCCAGACCGGAGGGCCCTCCGGCGGTTGCATCCCGGCCCAGTTCCTGGACATGCCTGCCGACTTCGACACCCTGGCCAGCGTGGGATCGATCATGGGATCGGGCGGCATGGTTGTCCTGGATGAGGACGACTGCATGGTGGACGTTGCCAAATTCTTCCTTTCCTTTACCAAGAGCGAGTCCTGCGGCAAGTGCCCGCCCTGCAGGGTCGGGACCTGGCAGATGTACGAGCTCATGGAGAAGATCACGACCGGCAAGGGTGAGAAGGGCGACATCGAACGGCTCGAGAAGATGGGCAAGATGATCGTGGCCGGCTCCCTCTGCGGCCTCGGGAACAGCGCGCCCAACCCCGTGCTTTCCACGATCAAATATTTCCGCGAGGAATACGAAGAACACGTGAACGACAAATACTGCCGGGCGAAGCGGTGCCAGGGCATGGGAATGTTCCGCATCCGGCCCGAACACTGTATCCTGTGCGGTCTCTGCAAGCAGGCCTGCGCGTTCGATGCCGTGGTGGAGCTCCGGGACAAGTTTTTCATCGACCAGGACTACTGCACCAAGTGCAAAGCGTGCTACGGCGTCTGCCCCACGCAGGCGATCGTGATCGAGAAGGGAGGGGCCCATGTCGCAGCTCGAAAGTAAGTGCCCTGTCATGGCGACCAGGCTCAAGCTGGAGCATTTCTACAATGACGACTCGAAGGACGGCATGTGTTCCAAGTGCCATCCCTGCAAGCTCGGCATCTACGATGCGATCAAGATCCTGGAGGCGATCCAGGCGGGCAAGGGACTTGACATCTATCCGGGGCTTCTGCAGCGTATCGCTGTGGACGTGAAGGAAGGCGGCATGTGCAAGAAAGGCAAGGACCGTGCGGATATCCTCGCGGTCTTTCTGAAGGACTTTTCCGCCGATCTCGAACGGCACATCAAAGGTGTCTGCACGCATCACGTCTGCGGCCGGCTGATCCGCTATGAGATCGTGGGCAGCAAGTGCACCATGTGCAACAAGTGCGCCGAGGTCTGCAAGGACAACGCGATCGAGGGCCAGAAGCTAGTGCCGGGAAAAACTGGCTTCACCCCCTACCGCATCCGGCAGAAGCGCTGCACGCATTGCGGCGAGTGCATCAAGGTCTGTCCGGAAGGCGCGGTCGTAGTCTCGGATGCGTCGCTCACGGGCGAGGAGATGCCGGTGCATCCCGTAAAGCACACGGTGGGGACGTGCCCGTTGAATTATTAGTTGATGAATTATGATTGCCACTGAAGAACCTGAAAAGACTGTTGTGAAGTTTTCGTTTCTTCAGCATCTTCAGTGGCAAAAAAGGTATTCGAATTGAAACCGATTTGCTGGAGGAAGCTATGACGACCAAGATGGTGAATATGGAATTTGACGGCAAGGCCGTGTCCGTTCCGGAGGGCATGACCCTCGTTGACGCCGCGGCCACGGTCGGGGTGCATATCCCGAACCTGTGCCACATCAAGGAACTGCGCGGCGTGGGCGCCTGCCGCATGTGCATGGTCGAGATCGAGGGCATGAAGACCCCGGTCACGGGATGCACGACCCGAACCAAGGAAGGCATGAAGGTTCAGACCAAGACGCCGAAGGTGGAGGAAATCAGGAAGTTCGTGACCGACCTGGTTCTTTCCTTCCATCCGCTCGACTGCATGACCTGCCCCAAGGCCGGCGCCTGCGATCTGCAGAAGTATGCCGCCGACCTGAAGATCCAGGAATCGTCGTTCGGCCGGAAGAGCTTCAACTACGAGCTGAACGACAAGAGCCCCTTCATCACCATCGACAACAATTACTGCATACTCTGCGGCCGCTGCGTCCGGGTCTGCAAGGAGCAGGGGACGAACGTGATCGACTTCATGGGCCGGGGCATCACCACCAAGGTGTCGACGGCGCTGGACAAGCCGCTGCACGAGTCGGGATGCACCTTCTGCGGCTCCTGCCTCGAAGCGTGCCCGGTCAACACGATCATGGAGCGCGACCGCTGGCAGCACGGCAGGGAATGGGACCTCGAAAAACATGATACCACGTGTACAGCCTGCGGCTCCGGATGCAGCGTGACCACGAGCAGCAAGGACGGCCGGATCGTAAAGGTCAACGCGAAGGAGGACAACGGCTACCTCTGCGCCGTCGGCCGCTTCGGCTTTGATTCAATGAAATCGCCAAACCGCATGACCGTGCCCATGAAGAAGGAAGGCGGCAAACTCGTTCCCACGACCTGGGAAGAGGCCGCAAAGGCCGCCGCCGAAGCGCTCAAAAATGCAGGGGCGAATGCCGGCTTCATTGCGGCGGGCTCGCTCACGAACGAAGAGGCCTGCGCGGTCCGGAAGCTCGCGCGCGAGGTCGCGGGCAGCGCAAACGTCGACACCCCGGTGTCTTCCTATGCAGCAGGAGCGCTCTCCGCGCTGCGGGCGGTATACGGCGACGCGGGAGTCGGGATCGCCTCCGGGGCGGACCTCAAATCAGCGGATTTGGTCGTTCTGATCGGTGCCGACCCGTCGCAGAAGAAACAATCCATGCAGGAACTTGACGTGATGATCCGCCGGAGGGCGCAGGCCGGGGCCAAGGTCATCGTCGTGAATCCGGAAAAAACCGAGATCACCTCTCATGCCAACGCGATCCACCTGGAGCTCAATGCAGGGACCGATGCGGCGCTCCTCGCGGGCGTGATGTCCGCGGCGCTTGCAGCGGGGCTTGCCTCATCCCAGAAAGACATCGAGGGATTCAAGAAAAATCTTATCAGCGCCGATGACGCGTCGAAGATATCGGGCGTTCCGACGGAGAAGATCGACGCCGCCGCCAAGGCGCTTACTGCCGCAGCCAGGCCGGTAGTCCTATTCGGGACCGGAGTGAGTATGAGCGAGGAAGCGGTGAGCCAGGCGCTCAACCTGGCAATGCTCAAAGGCGCAGGAGTGATCCCCGTGATGCTCGAGGCGAACGCCCTCGGGGTAATGCAGATGGGCTGCCTGCCCGATAAGAAGGGAAAAGGCTATGATGCGATGAAGTCCGGCATGAAGGCGCTTTACGTCGCGGGAAACATTCCCGATGCCGACGTGAAGGCCGACTTCCTGATTGTGCAGACCACGCATTTGTCCGCACTTACTGCGAAGGCTGACCTGGTGCTTCCCATGACCGCACTCTATGAAAAACAGGGTACGATCCTCAACACCTATGGCCGTCAGAAGACACTCGTGCCTGCTCAGGCAGCGGCGGGCGAAGCCAAAGACGGGGTGGACATCGCCGCGGAGATATCCACGGTACTCAGCAGGGCCAAGGGCTTCAAGGCAAGAGACATCCTGTCCGAGGCGAAGAAAGCAAAGGCGGGCAAACTCGGGGCCGGTGCTTTTCTGTCAGTTTCGAGCAAGGCGGCAAAGCCTTACGCTGTTTCTTCCATCAAAGTGCTGAGGGCAATGAACCAGGGTATGCTTGCGGAGTCGGGCGTGATCAAGGTCCTCGAGGTACGACAGGCAATGACGACCCGGTAGGCAAGCGCTCCGCCTAATGAAGAATAGTGCACTGGCTGTAGAGTAAGTAATGACGCTTTCATGCCCGGGGGCCTTCCGGCGCCCGGCTTCTGTTCTCAGACCCTAAAACTACTTGTAGCATTTCTGACACGGTTTCGGGTATAATAAAAAATCGAAATCGACCGGGAGCTTTTTGGCTCCCGTGTGAAAGGAGTCTTGTAACCATGAGGGAAGACCTTAAATCCGTTGATCCGGCGGCGCAGGTGCTGCTGAAGGTGGCCGGAGAAAAGAAGCTGCCAACGGCATTTGAACGGGCTGAAAAACTCAAGCCTTGCCCCATCGGGCACCAGGGCGCGTGCTGCAAGATGTGCCACATGGGACCCTGCAGGCTCGTGGGCAAAGAGGAAGAGGCCCAGGGCGTGTGCGGCGCGACACTTCCGGTTGTCACGGCGCGAAACTTTGCCCGCATGGTCGCCGCGGGCACGGCAGCCCACTCGGACCACGCAAGGGACCTCGCGAACACCCTGCTTGCCGTTGCGCGCGGAGAGGCAAAGGATTTCCGGATCAAGGACGTGCGCAAACTGAACCGTGTTGCCGGCTACCTCGGCATCAACGTCGAGGGAAAGTCCGTGAATGAGGTGGCCGAAAAGGTGGCGCTCAAGTTTATCGAACAGTTCGGCCAACAGAAGGGCGAACTCGCCTATCTCTCCCGCGCTCCGAAAAGACGGCAGGAGATCTGGCGCAAGCTCGGCATCGCGCCGCGCGGCATCGACCGCGAGGTTGTCGAGATGCTCCACCGCACGCACATGGGCGTTGACCAGGAGCCGAACAATATCATGCTCGGTGCCATGCGCGCAGCGCTTGCAGACGGCTGGGGCGGCTCCATGATGGGGACCGACATTTCCGACATCCTCTTCGGTACGCCGGTGCCGGTCAAAACCAAAGCCAGCCTCGACATCTTCAAGGAAGACTACGTGAACCTCGTTGTCCATGGACATGAACCGTCATTCGCCGAAATGCTCGTTGTTGCCGTCGACGACCCCGAGATTACGGCCTATGCAAAATCCAAGGGTGCCAAGGGCGTGAATCTCGTGGGCATGTGCTGCACCTCGAATGAGATCCTTGTAAGGCACGGTATTCCGACCGCCGGCGGGTTCCTGCAGCAGGAACTCGGCATCATGACTGGCATGGTCGAAGCCATGGTCGTCGATGTGCAGTGCATCATGCCGGCAATTTCTCAGCTTTCGAAGAGCTTCCACACGAAGATCGTCACGACGACGCCCAAGGGCAAGATGATCGACGCCGTGCATGTCGAGTACGACGAACATCGCGGCCTCGAGATCGCCAAGCAGGTCGTCCGGCTTGCAATCGACAACTTTCCGAACAGGAAGAAGGAGAGCGTCTCCCACGCCAACGTCAAGCAGGCCGACGTAATCGCCGGGTTCTCGGACGAATATGTTGAATACATGCAGGGAGGCAGGTACCGTGGTTCGTACCGGCCGCTCAACGACGCCATCATCGCCGGCCGTATCCGCGGCGTGGTAGGCCTCGCCGGCTGCAACAATCCGCGGATCAGTCAGGACAGTATCCACAACTTCCTCTCCCGTGAGTTCATCAAGAACGACGTGCTCGTGGTCCAGACCGGCTGTTCGGCGCATGCATCGGCAAAGGCGGGCTATATGACTCCCGAGAACGCGCTGGAAAACGCGGGCATGGGCCTTCGCGAAGTGTGCGAGGCCATTGGTATCCCGCCGGTGCTTCACCTTGGGTCCTGCGTTGACAACTCGCGGATCCTCACCATCGCGTCTCATATAGCCGAGGAAGGCGGGCTCGGCGACGACATCGGCGGCCTTCCCGCGGTGGGTATCGCGCCCGAATGGATGAGCGAGAAGGCCATCGCCATCGGCACGTACTTCGCGGCTTCCGGAGTTCCGATCATCTTCGGAGCCGGTTCCCCGGTCAGCGCGAGCACGACGCTCAGGGACATCATGGAGAACAAGTGGTGGGGCATGGTGACCGCCGGGTTCTACTTCGAGGAAGACCCTGGGAAGATACTTGAACTCGCCCTCAAACTCATCGACACGGCGCGGGAAAAACTGAAGCTCCGGAAGTACGAGCCGGGCCGCTTCGGCACCGAACGTGTGCTCATGGACATGGCAGCGCGGCGCGCCGGCACGTTCGCGACGCCGCACGGCGCGGACGCGTCATAGGAGGTCCAGAATCGCCGGATCATGCGCGGCAATTCTTAACTCATGGATTTACTAAGGAGAGGTCATCGGCCTCTCCTTTTTTTGTTTGCGGGACAACAAAAAATACCTTGACATTTGCAATAATTTAAGTATCCTAGTACATAAGTATACTTATTATAACTATTATAACTAACTAACCTATCCAGTGAGGTTAAAAATGGTCACGCGCAAAATCCCGAAAAAATACAAAACCAAGGAGATCTGCGACCGCTTCGATATTTCGCGCGCCACGCTCTTTCGCTGGGAGAGTGAAGGACTTCTTTCGAGCGTGGGACGCGACTGGAGGGGATGGAGAGTGTACAACGAGGGCAACTTGAAGGCGATCGAACGGATCATCAAGGGGAAGAATCCGGGTTGACCCCGGGCCGGAGAGGTCAAGAGGAAAGCGCATGTTGTTTTCAAGGAAAATAGAACCCTTCGCACTTGACATAGGATCAACCTACATAAAGCTCGTGCAGTTGAAAGGCTCCGAGAGGAACTACCATCTCGCCAAATTCGGCATGGTGCCGCTGCCGCCCGAGGTGATCGTCGAGGGCGCGGTGATGGACGCCGGTCGCGTAGTCGAGGCCATCAAGGAGCTTCTTGCCGAGCAAAAAGTCAGAACCAAAGATGTGGTCATTTCCGTATCGGGCAGTTCGGTCATCATCAAACGCATATCAGTGACGGACATGAGCGAGGAAGAGCTTGCCGAGTCCATCAAGTGGGAAGCCGAGCAGTATATACCGTTTTCCATAGAGGACGTAGACGTCGACTTTCAAAAGATCGGACCCGGCGCCGTAGAAGGCCAGGCCGATGTGCTCCTCGTCGCAGTTAAAAAAGACAAAATCAACGATTACGTGAACCTGGTGACGGAGGCGGGACTGGAACCCGTGGTGATGGATGTCGACGCCTTCGCCCTGGCGAACATGTACGAACTCAACTATGATATGGGGGCAGGCACAACGGCCCTCCTTAACGTCGGCGCATCGGTCATGAACATCAATGTCCTTAAAGACGGGGTGTCCACCTTCACCCGCGACGTAACGGTGGGGGGCAACCGGTACACCGAGGCGCTGCAAAAGGATTTCGGCCTCACCTATGAAGACGCTGAAAAAGTAAAACGCGGCGAAGATACAGGCGGCGTTGACAGCGAGCAGGCCGCGAGGGTTGTGGCGTCGGTCACCGAGGACATCGTGGCCGAAGTGCAGCGGTCATTCGAGTTTTTCCGTTCCACGGCGGGGAATGAAAAAGTGAGCCAGGTGCTCGTCTCCGGAGGGTGCGCCCGGATCAGGAACTTTACGTCGATTCTCGCTGAACGGCTGGAGATGCCCGTAGAGGTGGCGAATCCGTTCCAAAACATCAAAGTCGATCCGAAGCATTTCAGTCCGGCCCTTATTGACGAAGCGGGACCCATGGCCGCGGTAGCGGTAGGGCTTGCGATAAGGAGGCCGGGAGACAGATGATCAAGATAAACCTCCTCCCTACAAAAAAGCGCAAGGCGCCGAAAAAAATCACCGAGCTTCAGCAGCAGATGGTCCTCGGCGGATTGATTTTGATTCTCGTGGGCATCGGCATGGGGTACCTCTGGATCAGGCTGAACGCCCGGATTGCACAGCTGCAAAGTGAAAAAGCGGCGGCTGAAGCGAGGATCCGCGAGCAGGACAACATGCTCAAGGCAGTGAAGAACGTCGAGGATGAGCGCAAGCAGGTTTCCGATAAGATAGCAATTATCGAACAACTGAAGAAGAACCAGACCGGTCCGGTCCGGCTGCTCGATGAGGTGAGCAAGGCTCTGCCGCCCGGCGTTAACCTGTCGTCTCTTTCGGAAAGCAGCGGAAACGTCAATATTGAGGGCAGCGGGTTTACCAACAATGATATTGTTCATTTTGTAGACAATCTGAAGGCGTCTCCTTACCTGAGCGACGTGTTTTTGCTGGAAACGCGGGAGTCGTCATTGGAAGGCGTTGAGATCTACGTCTACAAACTGCAATTCAAGTTTAAGGGGGTTTAATGGCCTTTACGGATAAAATACAGAAAATCCCCACCAAAACAAGAGTGACGGGTTTTTTCGTTTTCATCGCCGTATTGGTCATCCTTTTCATCTGGCAGGTGCATATCCCCAAAAAAACCCAGATCGCCCAACTCGAAACGAACATCGTCGGCCTGAAGGCCAAGATAAAAGAAAACGACGACAAGATAAAAAAGCTCGATGAACTCAAGGCCGAGGTGCAGTCACTCAAAGACAGGCTCAAGGTCCTTACTGAACAGCTTCCGCCGGGGACCGAAGTTTCCGGTCTGCTCAGACAGATACAGAATCTGGTGAGCAAGTCCGGTCTCACGCTCAGGCTGTGGAGGCCGGAAAACAGGAGGACCCATCCGAGCGGGCTCTATGTGGAGATCCCGATAACCATGGAGTTGTCCGGCGGTTACCACAATGTGGCGATATTTTTCGACAGGGTGAGCAAGCTTACGCGCATCGTGAACATGTTGAATGTCAGGATGGGCGGGGCGAAACTTCAGAAAGATAAGACGGTCATGATCAATATCAGTTGTACGGCAATGACCTTTGCGGCCGTGGAAAAAAAGCCTGAGGTGGCGACCGGTGCCAAAAAAGTTCAATAAAGTTATTCTTGCGTTCGGGGGACCGGTTGTGTTCGCGCTATCGGTCTCATGGGGCTGCTCCGAGGCGCCAAAACCGCCGCAACCGTCCCCTCCGAAACCGGCGGTCAGGTCACAGCCGACGGTTACTTCCGCTCCGACCGCGACGACGGCTGTGGAAAAAAAGGAACCCGAATATACGTATAATCCCGCCGGGAGACGGGATCCGTTCATGCCGCTCATTGTGAAGGAAGAAAAAAAGGTGAGAACTTCCGAACTTCCTCCTTTGGAACGATACAACATCAATGAGTTCAAGCTCACGGGGATTGTCTGGGGCGGCTTCGGGTACAATGCGATATTCGAAGGCCCGGACGGCAAAGGCTACTTTCTCCGCGTCGGCACCATCGTCGGTCCGAATCGCGGCGTGGTGAAAAAAATTACGCAAAACAGTGTTGTGATCGAAGAAAAATACAAGACATTCAGCGGCGAGACACAACGCAAGGAGATTGTCGTTGAACTCCAGAGGAAACAGGAGGGGACCCTATGAGACGTTTGAAGTCCCTAAACACGTTTTGGGCTGCACTGTTCATAATTTCTGCAGGAATTTTATATGGGTGCGGCGCCAAGCCACCTGTGGAAGAACGACTGCTGGTGATCGAAAAAATCGAGCCCCGGGAAGTCAACGGCACAACAGAGATAACCATCGAAGGGAACGGTTCTATCCAGCAATACACATCGTTCCAGCTTACCGAGCCCCTGCGGCTCGTGGTCGACATTCCCGACGCCACCATCGGAAAATTTAAAGAACGGATCGCCGTGAACAAAGGCGCTATCGTCGATATTACCCCGAGCCAGAAAGACAGCATTGCGCGGCTTGAAATCGGGCTTTCTCAGGTTGTGGAGACCAAAGTTTACCAGGCAGGCGGCAAACTCATGGTGGAATTGGCGAAACCCGCCGCAGCAGAGGTCCAGCCCGCAGCACCCGTATCGGAAGGGACAAAAACCGCCCCTGAAAAAGCTCCGGCCGGAGCAAAAGAAAGAGCTCTCGCTCAAAAAGCGGTCAAGGGGACTGCCACGGTGATTACGGGGGTGAAGGCCGTGGCCAGCCGCAAGGGCGTCCGCATCATCATATCCGGGAACGGAACGATACGTCCCAACACCTTTTTACTCGACGGCAAGAGGCTCGTCATCGATATCCCCGGCGCCACGAGCAAGGTCAGACCAAGCGTTATCCCAGTCAGAAAAGGCGGAGTCATTCGAGTCCGTGTGGGACAGCATGGCGCTCCGGACCAGAAAGTGCGCGTGGTGCTGGATCTTGCCAGGCCCATGTCCTACGAGGCCAAGCCCCAGGATAAAAGCGTGGTCATTGCCCTGACCACCGCTCCGATAGCAGCAAAGGCTGAAGTCAAACCCGCGGAAGAAGCAGCGCCTCCGGAGCAGGCAGCGCCGGCGCCATCGGAAGAAGCGCCTCCGGCAAAAAAAGAGAAAGCTGCGGCGCTGAAGCCTGAAGCGGAGGCCGCAGAAGCGGCTGCGCCGCCCACGTACACAACCGGCAAATATACGGGCAGAAAGATTTCCCTCGACCTTCAGGACGCAGACCTTGTAAACGTCTTGAGATTGTTCGCCGAGATCGCGAACATGAACATGATCATCTCGCCTGATGTAAGAGGCAGAGTCACCATCCGGGTGGTGAATATACCGTGGGACCAGGCAATGGACATCATTCTCAGGATGAACGGTCTCGGGCAGGTTCGCGAGGACAATATCATACGGGTCGCATCGCTCGGAGCGCTCGCGCGCGAAGCAGAGGAAGAGGCGAAGACCAAGGAGGCCAAGAGCAAAGCGGAGGACCTGATAACACGGGTCCTGAACATCAATTACACCACTGCGTCCGCCATAGAAGCGACGCTCAAGAAATCCCTTTCGCCGCGCGGTGAAATCGTGACTGACGCCCGGACGAACACCATCATCGTGAAGGACATACCGAAGAACGTCGACGATGTGGTCGCTCTGCTCAAGCTTTTGGACAAGCCCACGCCCCAGGTGATGATCGAGGCCAGAATCGTACAGGCGAATACGAACTTCGTTCGGGATCTCGGCGTTCAGTGGGGCGGAAAATTCACCGCTGATGCGGCGCACGGCAATGCCACGGGGCTCACATTCCCCAATTCGGTTACCGTGACCGGCGGTCCCTCGATGGAGGTGACGCCGTCCGGCTCAGGCAATTTTTTTGTAAATTTGCCGGCTGCGGCGGGCCCGGGCGCGGGCGGGGCTATAGGCTTTACCTTCGGCTCTCTCACCAAGTCGCTGAACCTCGATCTTGTGCTCTCAGCCATGGAATCGTCCGGCGAAGGCAAGATCATTTCGACTCCGCGCGTAAGCGCCCTTGACAACAAAGAGGCGAAGATAGAGCAGGGGGAGTCCATTCCCTACACATCTACAAGCGCTGGCGGAACGCAGGTCCAGTTTGTCGATGCCCAGCTCTCTTTGGCTGTGACGCCCCACGTTACTCCCGACAATAAGATATATCTGAAGATCCAGGCACAGAAGAACGCGCCCGACACCTCGCTGCTTGGAGCAAATGGTCAGCCTTCCATAAGTAAAACCCAGGCAACGACCGAAATACTTCTGAGCGACGGAGAGACCGCCGTCATCGGCGGCATCCTCGTGGTCGATCGAGGCTACACCATCCAGAAGGTGCCGTTCTTCGGAGACCTGCCGCTTATCGGCTGGCTTTTCAGAGAGAAGAACATGAGAAATAATAAAACGGAGTTGCTCATTTTCATCACTCCGAAGGTCATGAGGCAGGAAACGTTGTAGTTCACGATGCAGGATGCAACCGTGTAATCCGTTACATAGTTGTAGACATAAAAGGCCAATTTGTCAAAGGGCGGATAAAGATACCCTCTTTAGAAGCTTAAGAAAACAAGAGGTTGTAAATATATTGATAATGGTACTTTTGTTGCATAATTCATGCTGGAGGTCTGTCGGATGAAACTATTCGCGAGAATAGCGGCTGTCTTAATACTGTTTATACTGGCTTCTCCAGTGATTCTTTTCGAAGGCTGCGGCGGCTCCAGCGGAGCATGCCCGGATAGCGTGGCGCCAGCCGGGTCCACAATTGTCGCTCCAACAATTTCCACAGCTCCTAGTGCTGCCACCGGAACCTGTTATTCCGGCCTGGGCTTCACAGTGGAAGATTCAGAGAGCAAGCCGATGAACGGCATCTGCATTGAAATTACGACGAATGCAGCCATTGCGCTGCATACGCAGGGTGATTTTAACTGCAGCAATGTGACAATTAGCGGCGGTGCGAAAACTGCGATAGTTACGAGAACTGATGATTACGGAAATGTGTCGGTTGATCTTTTGACTTCGCCGACGACTTCAGGAACCACCTTTTTTGTAGAGGTCGCTTCAGGCGCGATATCGAACATCGCCACTACCCCGGCTGCACAGTAGCTTCAAACACGTTTTGGAGTTTGCTATTTGGAGGCCGTTATGCGATACGTTCATCATATGCTGATTGGCGGACTGATCGTCCTCGGTCTGGTGACCGCCTGTTCGCCTTCGAACATTAACAGCAGCAGCTCAGGCACTGTTGTGACTGGCGGGGGCGGAGGTGGCAGCACACCAACACCCGGCAGTATCACGCTCTCCTTCACCAACGTAGTAACCGGAGCAACGGTAACGTCCATTCCCTCGCCCCCCGGGTCAGTCAAAGTCAATGCCACGGTAAGGGACACGTCCAATAATCTTATGTCCGGTGTTACAGTGACCTTTGTGGTCTCGGCCACCCCTGTTACGCCACCCGGTGCGTTCACTAGTACTGGAACGTTGACAGAAAGCGCGTCAACAACCGTTGCCGGTGTTGCGACCGTCCAGTTTGATGCTCTCAACGTGGATACCACAGCGACTTTTTCAGCTTCGGTCCTCGGGGCAGGCGGCGTTTCGATAATAAGCACTGCCCAGTTAGCCATTGGCACGCCGCCACCGCCGAATCCGACAAACCTGACTCTTGCCATAAGCCCGCTTACAGTCAACATCCAGGGGACGGCCACGGTTACCGCAACTGCAACAAGTGCAGGAAACCCTGCTTTCAACACCCCTATTCAGTTTGATATAATTTCCGGAAGCACAACTACGGGGGATAGTTTCAGCCCGAGTGCCCTAGTTACTTCCGTTACCTTGACTACCGGCGCCAGCGGAGTTGCGACCGCAACGTTCTATGCCGGAACTGCCTCAGGAACAGACACAATCAAGGCGACTGCGACAGCGGCCACCCCGACACCCCTTGTAGCGAACCAGTCGATAAGCATCACCAGCAGCCCAAATTCGGTGAACTTGACGATAACGCCGAACACCATCAACACGTCCGGTAGTGCCAATATCAGCGCTCAAGTCCTTAATATACTGGGCAGTCCTGTGCCGGACGGAACGCAGGTTACTTTTTCATGCATTGCTGGCAACTGCGGGATTGGTACTTTTTCTTCACAAGCAACAACATTGTCAGGGACCGCTTCAGTGACTTTTACAGCGAGCGCAACGGTGACCGGCAGCGCTCAAATTGAAGCTGTGGCAGGAACGGCACCTCCAGGCACAGCAAATATCAGTGTCAACCCATTGAGTGCAGGAAGCATTGTTTTTGTTTCCGCCACGCCGCAACTTATCGGCATCCAAGGCTCGGGAGTGCAAAGCACTTCATTGGTAACGTTCCTTGTCAATGACCAAGCAGGCAACCCATTGTCGGGGCAGACGGTCAATTTTACGCTTTATGGGCCGACTGGCACGTCCTTGCTGAATGCTACAGGAAGCTCGGGTAGCGACGGTAAGGTCTCGACGACTCTGGCTGCTGGCACTGTGCCGGGACCTGCACGCGTTGTGGCATGGATGACTGTGGGAGGGGCTACCATCTCTACCTCCTCGGGAAACATTTCCATCGGCGGCGGTGTCCCTTCAGCCAGTCATTTCGACCTGGCAACTTCGCGATTTAACCTTGACGGGTTAAGCTGTGACGGTGTGACCGCCACCATCACTGCATTTCTGGCTGACCGGTACGGAAACTGGAATGTGCTGCAGGGGACGTCGGTTTCCTTTGCCACCGAAGCAGGCGCGATCAACGCGGCAAGTACTACCGGTTCAGACGGTACAGCCGTGACCACGCTCCGTACCCAGGCCCCCACGCCGGAGTTTATTAGTGACGGAAACCCCAAGAATGGGTGGGTGTCCGTGGTTGCCATGACCACAGGCGAGGAGGCCTTTACGGATGTGAACGCGAATGGAGTTTATGATTCCGGCGAGCCCTTTATCGATATTGGTAAGCCTTTCATTGATGCCAACCACAATGGCGTGTACGATATTGGCGAGCAGTTTTTCGACTGGCCTGCCGGCATAATAAGCAATGTGACCAACAGTTACCAGACAGGCAATGGAGTATGGGATGCTCAGATACCGATCTGGAAGGAAATCACGCTCGTATTTACGGGGCCCCCGGATCCAACTAACTCGGTAATAAGCAGCACAACCGGCACCACTATTAGTATTGCTAAAGGCGCAAGCGCAACTTTCACCGTTACTGTAGCTGATGTAAATAACAACACACTAATTGCAGGGACCACGGTTTCAATAGCGTCGTCGAATAGTAATGGCGCATTGACCATTAGTGGCGACCCAACGACGCTCCCGGATGGTCTTTCATATGGGCCTTCAGTATACACCGTTGTTATGACGAACAATAATCCCGCAACGTCTGGGCCTGTCACAACCATTCTTTCTGCAACCATCAACTGGCCCGGCTCTTGCGGTACAATTGTGAGAAAAATTACCTTCCCCGGAACGATTACTTTACAGTAACTGCAACGCGAACATTGTGTTTTAACCAAATGCGCCCCGCTTCGGGGCGCATTCTTTTTTTTCTGATAAAATATCCATCATGCAGACGCTCAAGAAATCCGTCCAACACGCCCTCGAATCGAACGACCTTGACGCCATAGTCGCGCTCGCGAAGGAAAATAAAAGAGTCCTCAGCCACCTCGTGCGCAGTGCCTACGAAAAAGACACGCTTGTTGCCTGGCGGGCGATCAAGGCTGTGGGCCTTGTGGCGAGAGAACTTGTCATGACGGATTATGACTTTCTTCGCGAAACCTGCCGGAAGCTCCTCTGGTCCTTATCCGACGAATCCGGCGGCATCGGTTGGTCTGCGCCGGAACTTCTGGGCGAGATCGTGAGCGCCGATCCCGAGAAATTCAGCGACATTATCCCGCTTATCGCCCAGGTCTATGATCTTGAGGAAGACGTGTTCAAGCCCGGTGTTGTATATGCCCTTGGCCGGATCGCCCAAATCGCTCCAGGGAAGATTATGGGCTTTCAGAAGGTAATCATAATGTCGCTCGTGGACAAGGGCCCTCTGACGAATATCTATGCCCTCGAACTCGTGGGTAATGTGTGGGACATCGTCAGCCGGGAAAATTCATGGAGCGATGAATATAAAAGGCGCATAGCAGTGGCCGTAAAGAATCTCGTTACAAATAAAAAAGTGGCATGGTTATACCAAGATAGTAATTTTATTGAGTATGAAGTGGGAGAATACTCTAAAAAAATAGCCAAAAAATTAAAGCAATAATATATAATCCATGCAGTTATATTTTTTTCTTTCAGACTTGACAATAAACCACTCATATTTTATAATATTTCTATTGTTAATATGGCGAGGTTCAAATGGGTGCTGCCACAAAAAGAGATTATTACGACGTACTGGGTATCAACAAAGGAGCTTCAGAGGACGAGGTAAAGAAAGCCTTCCGAAAGCTTGCGAGGAAGTACCATCCTGACGTCAACCCGGGGGACAAATCGGCGGAACAGAAGTTTAAGGAAATAAACGAAGCGTACGAAGTTCTGTCCGACCCGAAGAAACGGCAGCAGTACGACCAGTTCGGTCATTCCGCCTTTGAGGCCGGTTTCGGGCAAGGACCTGGACCTGGCGCCGGGTTCGAAGGCTTCGGTCAGGGTGCTGAATTTTATCCGGGCGAGGGATTCGGCGGATTTGAGGATATTTTCGGGAGCATGTTCGGCGAGCGGGCGGCGCGGGCCCGCGGCCCTCAAAAGGGAGAGGACCTGACCTACGCCGTTGAAGTAGACCTCGAAGATGCCATCTTCGGAAAGACCATGCAGGTAGACCTCAGGCGCGAGGTGACCTGTGCGACGTGCGGCGGCACGGGCTCCCAGCCCGGCACGTCGCCGCGGACCTGCCCCACCTGCAAGGGCAGCGGAAGCATCTCGCAGGGCAAAGGCTTTTTGCGGTATTCCCAGACCTGCCCCACCTGCCATGGCGAGGGCGTGATCAACCCGAACCCCTGCAGGGCGTGCGGGGGGAGCGGCGTTGTTCCGAAAGCTGACCGCATCAACGTTAAGATACCGCCGGGCGTGGACAACGGGTCCAAGATCCGGGTTCCCGGCATGGGCGGCCCGGGTGTAAAAGGCGGGCCGCCAGGGGATGTCTACATTGTCACCAGGGTAAGGACGCACCCCTATTTCGAGCGCAAGGGAGACAACCTCTATTCGGAAGCAAAAGTCACCGTTGCCGAGGCGGCCCTGGGAGAGAAGATCGAGATTCCGACCGTCGACGGCATGGTGCGGGTCAGCCTTCCGCAGGGCGTGCAGACAGGCCAACAGATCCGACTCGCCGGCAAAGGAGTGCCGCATCTCGGCGGCGGCGGCCGGGGCGACCATTATGTGACGATCAAGGTGGTCACTCCTACGGCGCTTTCGGAGCGGGAAAAGGAACTTCTTCGCGAGTTCGAGAGAACGCATCCGTCGAACCCCAGGCAGGACATCACGTTCAGGGGGTTTAGGAAACGGTAAATGCGCAGAGTGCAGAGCGCATAGAGCAGAGAGAAAATAGTTGCGACTCTTTGCCCCATGCTCTCTGTGCCATGCCAGGAAAGCGGAGTAACACATGGCACCACGGGGACAAAGATACTATATGATCAGCGTTGTTTCGGAGATGCTCGGTATTCATCCCCAGACGCTCCGTCTCTATGAGCGCGAAGGCTTTATCAAGCCCAAGCGCAGCCGGGGAAACACCCGGCTCTATTCAGAAGAGGACGTAGAGAAGCTTGAGATGATCTTGAGGCTTACCCGTGATCTCGGGGTCAACCTCGCCGGTGTTGAAGTGATCCTTTCGATGCGCGAGAAAATGGAGCAGATGCAGCGCGAGATGCAGGAGACGATTGAGGGCCTGCGCGATCAACTCGCGCGAGAGATGCGGCGGAGGGAAGAGCTGTCCAAACATGCGCTGATTCCGGTAAGAAGGATTTTAGTACAGAGAGGAGAATGAACCGCATGGGGCATGGAGCACAGAGCGCTGGAGAGGGAAGGGAACGAGGTTCTACCCTTTGTTCTCTGCCCCATGCGCAGTTTTAAGTTTTACAGGAGGACATCATGGCACGATTCGATAAACTGACATTAAAGGCGCAAGAGGCGGTGCAGGCTGCGCAGGAAATAGCGGGAAAGCTCCATCACCAGCAGATCGAGACCGAGCACCTGCTTCTTGCGCTCCTTGAGCAGACGGACGGCGTGGTGCTGCCGCTCCTTAAGAAACTCGGCGTTGACCCGGGACGGGTGAAGGAAGACATCGAGGAGGCTCTGAACAGGCTGCCCAGGGTCGAGGGCCTGGTGCAGACCTATCTTTCGCCCAGGCTGGCGAAGCTTTTCGACAAAGCCGAGCAGGAGGCGGAACGGCTCAAAGACGAATATGTCAGCACCGAGCATCTCCTGATCGCCACAGCGGACGGCGACGGCGCGGCGCGCGACGTCCTTACCCGTCACGGCGTGACCAAAGACAGGATATTTGCCGTGCTCGTGGACATTCGCGGGAGCCAGCGCGTGACCGACCAGAACCCCGAGGACAAGTATCAGGCGCTCGCCCGTTACGGAAGGGACCTCACCGATATGGCGCGGCGCGCCAAGCTCGACCCGGTGATCGGCAGGGACGAGGAGATCCGGCGCGTGGTCCAGGTGCTGTCGCGGCGGACCAAGAACAACCCGGTGCTTATCGGCGAGCCGGGCGTGGGAAAGACCGCGATCGTCGAAGGACTTGCACAGCGTATCGTGAACGGCGATGTTCCGGAAGGGCTGAAGAACAAGCGCGTCGTGGCGCTCGACGTGGGCGCGCTTGTGGCAGGCGCAAAATACCGCGGCGAATTCGAGGACCGGCTCAAGGCCGTGCTCAAGGAAGTGACCGAGGCGAGCGGCCAGGTGATCCTGTTCATCGACGAACTCCACACCGTGGTCGGCGCGGGAGCTGCCGAGGGCGCGATGGACGCGTCGAACATGCTCAAGCCCGCGCTTGCCCGCGGGGAGCTGCGGTGCGTCGGGGCCACGACGATCAACGAATACCGCAAGCATATCGAAAAGGATCCGGCCCTCGAACGCCGGTTCCAGCCGGTGCCCGTGAGCGAACCATCCGTGGAAGATACGATATCCATTTTGCGCGGCCTCAAGGAGCGCTATGAAGTGCACCACGGGGTCAAGATCAAGGACTCGGCGCTCGTGAGCGCGGCCGTGCTCTCGCACCGCTACATTACCGACAGGTTCCTGCCGGACAAAGCGATCGACCTCATCGATGAGGCCGCGTCGCGGCTCCGCATGGAGATCGACAGCATGCCGACCGAACTCGACGAGGTGGAACGCAGGATACGGCAGCTTGAGATCGAGCGGGAGGCCGTGAGAAAAGAGCAGGACCCCGCCTCGCGGGACCGGCTCGCGAAGATCGAGAAGGAAATCGCCGAACTCTCGGAGAAAAGAAGCGCGCTCAGGGCCCAGTGGCAGGCGGAGAAGGACGAGATCCAGAAGATAAGGTCCGTCAAGGAGCAGATCGAGCAGGCGAAGATCGACGCGGAGAAGGCGGAGCGTGAGGGCAACCTCGGTCGCGCAGCCGAGCTGCGCTACGGGAGATTGCTCGAGCTCCAGAAACAGCTCGATGGCGAATCAAAGAGGCTCGCCGACATGCAGTCGAAGCAGAAGATCCTCAAGGAAGAGGTCGATGAGGAGGACGTGGCCGAGATCGTGTCCAAGTGGACCGGCATCCCGGTGAGCAAGATGCTCGAAGGCGAGATGCAGAAACTCCTCCACATGGAGGACCGGCTCCGCAGGCGCGTGGTAGGTCAGGACGAGGCCATCGTCGCCGTTTCGAATGCGGTGCGGCGGGCGCGGGCCGGCATCCAGGACCCCAACAGACCGATCGGGAGTTTCATTTTCATGGGCCCCACGGGCGTGGGCAAGACCGAACTTGCCCGGGCCCTCGCCGAATTTCTCTTTGACGATGAGCAGGCCATGATACGGATCGACATGTCCGAGTACCAGGAGCGGCACACCGTCTCGCGGCTCATCGGCGCTCCTCCGGGGTACGTTGGTTATGAGGAAGGCGGCCAGCTCACCGAAGCGGTCCGCAGGAGGCCCTATTCGGTCATCCTCTTCGACGAGATCGAGAAGGCCCACCCCGAAGTCTTCAATGTGCTTCTGCAGCTTCTCGACGACGGCAGGCTGACCGACGGCCAGGGCCGCACGGTGGACTTCAAGAACACAGTCGTGATCATGACGTCGAACATCGGCAGTCAGTACATCCAGGACGCCCGGGATGAGGAGGAGATGCGGCGGCGGGTGGTGGAGGCGCTCCGGCAGCACTTCAGGCCCGAGTTCCTGAACCGCGTCGACGATATCGTCATATTCCATCCGCTCGATGCCGAGGTCCTCAAGCAGATCGTCTCCATCCAGGTAGGCCTCGTGCAGAAGCGGCTTGCGGACAAGAAGATCGAGATCGAACTGACCGATTCGGCGCGGGAGCTGCTTGCCGAGGAAGGCTTCGATCTCGTCTACGGCGCCCGGCCGCTCAAGCGGGTGATCCAGCGGGACGTGCTGAACCCGCTTGCCGCAAGGATCCTCTCTGGAGAGGTGAAAGAAGGCTCGAAAGTCGTGGTGGACAGGGAGGACCGACGCCTGGTATTCAGGCCGGTTCTCGAAGGCGCGGCGGTTCGGCAGTAAAAATGTGTAGGCCGCGGAATTGACGGGCCGCGAAAAAGAGTCGGGATGGCAAGTGATTGTGGTTGATCCAAAGAATAATGTGGTGTATTATATGAGGAGTTTGCCAATCTCGGCTACAAGTTAGGTGAAGAATGCTTAAACCCGCAAACGGGCAGAAGGGCAAGGGGCCCGCCAAAGAAAGGGATTTTAAAAGCCTTTTCTACCGGAAACTCACGGAAACTCACCTGTTTTACGAGATAGGTAGAATCATCGCCTCCGAGGTGGAGCCTTACGAACTTGTTCAGAAAATCGTGACCACGATCAAAAAGGCCATCCCTTTCGAAGACGCCATTGTCTACATTGCCAAGAAAGACATGACCGGGTTGGTTCCTTTCTATGCTCACGGCCCTTTTTTCAAAGGCAGGACGCTCGAGCAAATCTATCTGGACAACGGCGCCCCGGGGATGATTGCATCTTCCGGGGAGCCCCTTTTCATTGAGGATGCCTCATTGTTCGAAAGCTTTCTTCATTATCCCGGCGAGGAGAAAAAGCCCGGCAGCTTCATAGGCGTGGCGCTCAAGAACGACAGCCGCATCGTCGGCGTTATAGGGTTCAGCCACGGCAGCCCCGGCGCGTTCCGTGTCGAGGAGTTCGACCTGCTGAGGACCCTCTCCCACCTGGTTTCCGCGGGGCTTGAAAAGGCGGACCTGTTCAAGAAAACACTGGAACTTGCTCGTGTCGACGAGTTGACCGGTCTTTATAATTACCGGGTGCTCATGGAAAAGCTTGACGAGGAAGTCCGAAGGAAAGTCCGTACGGGGAGGCCTTTTTCGTTCATCATGATCGACATCGACGATTTCAAGCGGATAAATGACCGATACGGGCACCTCGAGGGGAGCAGGCTGCTGGCCCAGATCGGACCGCTTTTGAAATTCATCACGCGCACCGGAAGCACCGATGTCTGCTTCCGCTACGGCGGCGAGGAATTTTCGGTGCTTCTTGCGGAAACAGGCCTTGAAGAGGCGATCTCCGTGGCCGAACGGGTGCGCAAGGCGGTGGAGGAGTATCCCTTTACCCTGAAAGCCGCCCATCCGAACGAGCCGGTAACGATCAGCCTCGGCGTCTCGACCATGGGGCTCAACGGCACGAAGACCTCCCTCGCCCTCATCAACGAAGCAGACATAGCTCTTTACCGTTCAAAGGCCGCAGGCAAAAACCAGGTGACCGCCTACGATTACTCGAAAGGTCCTTATGCCGGACCCGGACCCGGGGGAGAGGGCACAAGGGGCCCGACGTCTTAGAAACAGCCAAGTTGGCAGACAGAGATCTTTATGTTGAGTTCATCGCAGAGTGCCCCGATCTCCTTGAGCGGTACATTCAGGCCCTTGGCAAGCCGGTGTGCCTGTTCACAAGTCAGCCGGCCGTTCACCGACGACTTTTTTATCGCTTCGATCAAGTCTTCTCGCACCATCGCGTTCCCTCCCTTGTTGGGCATATCATAGATAATACACGATGTGCGGCAGGTTGCGCAACAGGCACACCGCGCTCTTTCCGGTGTTGACTTGTCGCACACACTTGCGATAGAATGAGACATTACTTCTTCAAGTCAGGAGGAATACACAGCAATGTCAAAATTCTATGATGCGATCATTATCGGCTCCGGCCCCGCAGGGCTGACGGCTGCGATTTACCTCGGGAGGGCGGGCCAGAAGAGCGTTATCCTGGAGAAAGAGTTCCCGGGAGGGTATACCGCCAAGATCGCACATATTGAAAACTATCCGGGTTATGAAACGACCAGCGGGTTGGACCTTACCACGATCATGCAGAAACAGGCCGAGAAATTCGGCGCCGAGCTTGTCTATCCGGTGGAGGTCGTGGACATCGGATTGAAGGGTGATGTCAAACGCGTACGCACCCGCGACGAGGTCTATGAGGCGCATGTTATCATCATTGCCATCGGCGTGGCGCGCAAGAAGCTGGATGTGCCGGGAGCCAAGGAATTTCTGGGCAAGGGCGTGTCTTACTGCGCCACCTGCGATGGAATGTTTTTCAAGGGCCGAGTAGTTGCCGTCGTGGGCTCCGAGGACGAGGCTGCGGAAGAGGCGCACCATCTTGCCGACCTTGCGGAAAAAGTTACGCTCATCCCGCACAAGACGCCGGACATCGTTGAGGCGGTCATGAAAAGGCTCCGGTCGAAGCCGAATGTGGAGATCCGCCCGGTCGCGAAGATCCATTCCATCGTCGGCGACGAACTGGTGACGGGTATCAAGATCAGCCACGACGGCATCGAGGAAGTGATCCCGCTCGACGGGGTTTTTATCGCCATGGGCTCCACGCCCATTTCGAACCTCATCTTGAAGGCAGGTGGCCATACCGACGACCGCGGCTGTCTGATTGTGGACAAGCACCAGCGCATGAATATCGAAGGCGTGTTCGCCGCCGGTGACTGTACCTGCGGCGGGATGCAGATCGTGACCGCGGCGGGTGAAGGCGCCGTTGCAGGGATGCGGGCAGCTTCGTTCGTACGCAGGATCAAGGCTAAGTCAGCCGGGAAGTGACGCGCATCAAATTCCAGTATCAAAATCCAGATACATTCCAAATACCAATGACCGAAGTTCATAGCCCGTGGTCGTTTGTATTTTGAATTTAGACACTGCTTGAGAGTTGGAGCTTCGGATCTGGATTTTTCATTATTTGAGGCATTCATGACCGTCAAAGACATGCTGGGGCGCTCCGGTGTGGTTACGCGCGAAGAGGCGCTCAGAATCATGATCGAACGCTTTCCCCCGCAAGAATTAAAGATCCAGCACCTAGACGTAAGCCTCTCGCTCGGCAGGGTCCTGGCCCATGATATTTCCTCCCCCGTCGACCTTCCCGGGTTCAGCCGATCTACCATGGACGGATACGTTGTCCGAAGCGTCGACACTTTCGGCGCGAGCGAGTCTCTCCCGGCACTCCTACGCGTCACGGGCGACATCGCCATGGGGGCGATGCCCGGCCGTGCCGTTTCCAAGGGCGAGGCCATGAAGATCTCAACCGGCGGAGTCCTTCCCGAAGGCGCCGACGCCGTGATCATGCTCGAATACACGCAGCCCCTCGAAGACGCGACGATAGAGGTCGTAAAACCTGTCGCTCCCCTCGAAAATGTGATCCAGACCGGAGATGATATCCGCAAGGGCGAGGTCATGCTCACCCGTGGTCACCGGTTCCGGCCGCAGGATATAGCCGCGCTCGCCGGCGTCGGCATCACGGCCGTCGCCGTCTTCGAGCGGCCACGGGTGGCCATCATATCCACGGGAAACGAACTCGTTTCCGCCGACAAGACGCCGGGGCCGGGCCAGGTGCGGGACGTCAATTCCTACAATCTTGAAGGTCTCATTACACTCGCAGGCGGCGCGCCGGTAAAGAAGGGCATCATTCCCGATGATTACGCTCGTCTGCACAGGGCTCTTGAAGACGCGGCCGGAGACTGCCGCATGATACTTATGACCGGCGGGAGTTCGGTCGGCACCGCTGACATGACTGCCAAGGTCATCGGCGACCTCGGGCCCCCGGGGGTGCTCGTGCACGGTGTGGCGGTGAAACCCGGAAAGCCCCTCATCGCGGGTGTGATAAACACTCCCCGGGGAGTTGTTCCCGTATTCGGCCTCCCCGGCCATCCCGCTGCGGTCTCGGTCTGCTTCGAGCTTTTTGTAAGACCGGCGCTCATCCGTCTGTCGGGCGAGGCGCCGCTCCCGGCGCTCGAAGGAGTTTCTCCTTACCGGACGGTGAAAGCGAGGCTGGCGCGGAGCATTTCGTCCGGACCCGGCCGCGAAGAGCACGTGCGCGTGGCTCTCGAGAAACGGGATGACGGACTGTGGGCGCGACCTATATTCGGCGCGTCCGGGCTCGTCAGCACGCTCGTCAAGGCGGTTGGGACCGTTGTCGTACCGGTGAATTCCATCGGTATCGAAGGGGGCGAGGAAGTGGAAGTGAGATTGTTTTGATGAAAAAGAAAATAGAACGAATTACATCTGGGCGCCGAGACACCAAGAAAATACAGACCGGTGTCACGCTTCAAGACTTGTCGTCTTTATGAAAGTATCTTCCGGTATTTGTCGTTAAACGATTTTCATGTACAAACAAAAAAAATATCTGGCCAATGAGCCGCTTTCCGAGGCAATTCAAAAATATCACGAAGCGCTGAACGCTGCACACGCTTGCGGGCCCCTGCCAGGCGAGGAAATCCCCATGAGGGACGCCCTGGGCAGGGTGACGTCCGAAGCGGTGGTCGCCGCTATTTCCTCTCCCTTTTATCATTCGGCGGCCATGGACGGCGTGGCGGTCAAATTCATCGACACCTTCGGCGCGAGCGAGACGAAGCCGAAGCGGCTTCGCGTTCCCGATCAGGCGATGTACGTGGACACGGGCGATCCCATGCCCGACGGCACGAACGCCGTAATCATGATCGAGGACGTGGAAAGGATCTCCGAGAGCGAGATCGAGATCCTGAGGCCGGCGACGCCGTGGCAGCACGTGCGCACCGTGGGAGAGGACATCGTCGCCACGGAGCTCATTATCCCAGAAAATCATGTAATCCGGCCCGTTGACATGGCGGCGATGCTCGCGAGCGGCCACACGACGGTCATGGTGCGGCGGAGGCCGCGCGTTGCCGTCATCCCGACGGGCAGCGAACTTGTAGAGGCCGGAAGCGAACTCCGGAAAGGCGACATCATCGATTTTAATTCCACCATGCTTTCGGCCATGGCCAGGGAATGCGGGGCCGAGCCGGTCCCCAAGGGGATCGTGCGCGACGATGCGGCGCTTCTCCGTGACAACATCATGAACGCCGTTTCGCAATCCGATATTGTCGTAGTGAACGCGGGTTCGTCAGCCGGTCGGGAAGACTTTACCTCACATGTGGTTGACGGACTCGGCGAGGTCATCGTGCACGGCGTGAACATCAAGCCCGGGAAGCCCGTGATACTCGCGATCGTGAACGGCAAGCCCGTAATCGGTATTCCCGGGTATCCGGTCTCGGCAGCGCTCACCTTCACCCTCTTTGTAAAACCGCTCATCTATTCCCTGCAGGGACGCCGAACGCCCCCGGCGGAAACGATCACGGCAAAGCTCAGCAGGCAGGCAGCTTCCACCCTCGGCCAGGAGGAATTCCTCAGGGTGAAACTCGGCAGCGTATCGGGAAACCTGATCGCCACGCCGGTCTCAAGGGGCGCGGGGGCGATCATGTCGCTCGTACGGGCCGACGGCATCATCCGGATTCCGGCGGAGAGCGAGGGCATCGCCGCGGGGCAGGCCGTGATAGCGGAGCTTCTCAGGCCTGTCAGGGAAATCGAGAACACGATTGTCTGCATCGGCTCGCATGACAATGCGCTCGACGTGCTCGCCAATTATCTCAAGAAGCTCCACCCGGAGCTTTCGCTCTCGTCGGCGCATGTCGGCAGCATGGGCGGCCTCCTGGCGCTCAAACGGGGCGAGGCGCACTTCGCGGGCACTCACCTCCTCGATGAGGAGACGGGGGAATACAACGTGAGCTACATCAGGAGACTCCTTCCGGACAGGCGCATCGTGCTCGTCAACCTCGTATACCGCGAGCAGGGGCTGCTCGTTCCACGGGGAAATCCGAAGGGCATCACCGGCTTCCAGGACCTCGTCCGCGAAGACGTGGTGTTCATCAATCGCCAGGAGGGAGCGGGCACACGGCTGCTCGCGGACATGCACCTGAGGAAATTAAACATTGACCCTGCAACGGTAAAAGGGTATGATCACGAGGAATATACGCATATGGCCGTAGCCGCCGCCGTGCTTTCGGGCGCTGCGGACACGGGGCTTGCGGTGCTCTCCGCGGCGCAGGCGCTGGGGCTCGACTTCATCCCCGTGGCGCATGAGCGGTACGATCTCGCGGTCCCCGGCGAATTTTACGACACGCCCATGATGCAGGCCATGCTCGACGTCATCAGGAACCACGACGAGTTCCGCGAACAGATCAAACGCATGGGCGGCTATGATACGCGTGACATGGGGAAAGTGCTTGCGCGGCTCTGACGGACGGTCGAAAACCCGGACAAAGATTTGAAATTGCCGGTTCAAAAATGTAAAATATGAAAATTGTCGATTTGACATTTGACCGGTGCTCTTTTTATCATTTAACCATATGGAGGTAGACGAATGTTAGCAATTGGTGCGGTGCCGGGAGTAGGTTCCGGCGTCGTCGGACTGTTCTTGGAAACCGACTGGATAGCGAGAGGGGTTGTGTTCATACTCATGTGCCTGTCGGTCATTTCGTGGGCCGTGATTCTGCTCAAGTATCAGTACCTGCGAAGGGCCGACGCGGAATCCCGCTTGTTCCTTTCGGCATTCAGAAAAACTAAGAACCCCAGGGAGTTGCTCAAGGTCGCAGAGTCCAAAAAGTACAGCCCCCTGGCCACGCTCTTCGCTGAGGGCTACCGCGAGGCGGAGACCATCATACGATCCGGGACTGAATCGAAGACGGTGCCAGTCAAGGACGAAGACGCCACGTTCCTTGCCCAGGAAATAGAGCGTGCCGTCAAGATCACCACGCAAGACGAGGTTGCCTATATGGAACGTTATCTCGTGTTCCTCGGCACTGTCGGCACCATCGGGCCGCTCTGCGGCCTCTTTGGGACGATCTGGGGCGTGATGGAAGCGTTCTACGGCATAGGCCTCAAGGGCGGCGGCGATATCAGCGCACTTGCACCGGGGCTCGCCGCAGCGCTCGTCACCACGGCCTCGGGGTTGTTCGTTGCCATTCCGGCGGTGATTTTCTACAACTATTTCGTGGACAAAATAAAAGACATATCCGTGAAGATGGACTCCTTTGCGCTCGAGTTCTTAAGCTTCATGGATAGAAGTCTCTTGCGGAGGTAGGACATGGAGTTGGAGCGAAGAGGCCGCCAACTGATCCGGGAGATCAACATCGTTCCTTTCCTCGACGTGCTGATCGTGATCCTGTTTTTCTACATGGTAGTATCGCCCATGATGAGCAGGGGACTGGACGTGCATCTGCCCAAGTCGGAGTCAAGCACCACGCAGCCGAGCGAGCGCGTGGTCATTACCGTGACCCGTGCCCAGGAAGTCTTCATTGAGAAAGAGCGTGTCGAAGTTTCCCGGCTCAAGGACATCCTCAACACAATCAGAAAAGGCAAACCGCAGATCAACGTTTATCTCAGGGCCGACCGTGATGTGCCCTACGGGGCCGTCGTGCAGGTCATGGATATCGTGAAACGGGCGGGCATCGACAAACTGGGCATGGTTACCGAGCCGGCGCCGGAATCAGAATCGGCCAAATGAAGTCGCTTTTCCGGAAAAGGGTAGGGCAGTCCAGGCAAGAGCTGTCTTCCGCCCTGTCGTTCTCGCTAATCATCCATATCATCTTTTTATCCGCCGCACTGCTGTTTGCATTCCGGTCGTCGCCGCTGGTGGTCGTTCCTCCCGCATACCAGGTTACACTTGTCGGTCCGGCCGGTAATGTTGTAGCAGTTCCGCCGGCAACTGCTCCTGTACCGCCTGCTCCGGCGCCCAAGAAGATTGAGACGGAAAAAGCCGAGGTGAAAAAAGCTGCCCCGAAAAAAGCATTGCCGCCGGTAGCCAAGAAGGGGACCATGCCTGGACTGGGAAAGCCGAAGCACGCGCCTCCGGCCGAACAGCCCGAGCAGCCGGAAAAGCAAGGAGGAAAGGGAACACAGCCAGCAGCGGCCCCAGCCGGGCCGCCTGCGACCGTTGCCATGACGACACAGACGCAGCAGGCGTTCGGATTTCCTCCGTATCTGGCGATCATCCGTGACAAGATAGAACGGAACTGGAACCCGCCTCCCGCTTCCAAGGGAGCCAAGGCACGGGTGATGTTCAAAATTTACCGCTCCGGACAAGTGGCCGGTGCAGACCTAGCGCAGTCGAGTGGAAATTTTTACTTCGACCAGGCGGCAATGCGCGCCATTCTGTCGTCAAGCCCCTTTCCTCCGCTGCCTGAAGGGTTTTATAAGGAGTATTTCGAATTCAGTGTCGACCTGATGGAAAACGAGTAAACAAAGCACGTTCGAAATCAAAATGCGACACGCGGAACGCAGTGGCAGTTTCTCAAAAAGAAAACTTACATCCGCGTTGAACCGTTTTGAATTTTCAACTTGCTTTGGATTTGGAGCATCTGCATATGCGTAAAATTAGCGTCGTACTTTTCACTGCCCTTTTACTGGGTCTTATAGCACGCACGGTTCATTCCGAGTATTACCTCGGCGTGATCCAGGGAGAAGCGAAAAAGATCCCGCTCGCTGTGGTCGATATCTTCGACGACACGGGCTCCCCTGCACTCCGCCGTCAGGCGCTCGAAATCGTGCAGAACGACCTGCGGTGGTCCCAGATATTCGACGTCATCGACCCGTTAAAACTGGGTCTCACCTACTCGTCGAAAACCGAGCCGCCTGTGGATTTCATCAAACGGGGAGGGACCTTCGGCCTCACGGGAATTGCCTGGTGCAGGCTGCAGAAAAAGGGCGGCGACCTTGTGCTCACCGGGAGCCTCTATGACGCGGTGACCGGCTTGCGCCTCATGAACAAGGATTATTTCGGCAACAAGGACACGTTCCGGCGCATGATCCATTCGTTCGCCGACGACATCGTCCTTCAGTACACGGGCGAGAAAGGCATCGCGAAGACGCGCATAGCCTATGTGTCCGACAAGACGGGGTACAAGGAACTCTACGTCATGGACTATGACGGCAACAACCCCGCCAAGATCACCGCTGATCGATCTATCTGCATGTCTCCCTCGTGGAGCCCCGACGGCAGGTTCCTGGCCTATACGTCTTTCCGGGACGGGACCCCCCAGCTGTTCGGCCTCGACCTGGATACGGGGAGGCGCTGGAAGATCGCGGGTTACGAAGGGCTGAACATCTCGCCCGCATGGTCGTTGAACGGGAAGTACCTGGCCGCGTCGCTGAGCAAGGATGGGACGGCCGAAATCTACACCATGAACAGGGACGGCAAGGACCTCGAGCGGCTTACCTATGGGGCGTATGACAACGTGTCCCCGTCGTGGGCGCCGAACGGCAGGGAGATCGTCTTCAACTCGGGCAGGGGAGGCACCCCTCAGCTATTCATCATGAATTCCGACGGCACGGACGTGCGGCGGATCACTTTCGAAGGAGGCTACAACGCATCGCCGGACTGGTCGCCGAGGGGGGACCGGATCGTGTTCGTCACGCAGGTGAACGGCGTGTTCAAGATAGCCACGATAAACCCGGACGGCTCGGACTTTCAAATCATCACGAGCGGGCCGGGGAGCGACGAGAACCCTTCATGGTCCCCGAGCGGACGGCAGATCGTGTTCAGCTCGAACCGGGAAGGTAAGTTCAACCTCTACATCATGAACGCGAACGGCACGGACATCCAGCGCATTACTCCCAACGACGCGAACTACACGTCTCCCGCCTGGTCTCCGGCGCCGAATAATTAACGGCATACCGCACGTACTCCCATCACTTCTACTCGAGGAGGTTTTTCATGTCCGATCTGAAAAAAATGTACAAGACCATCATGGCCGACAATTTCCCGCCGGAGATGATCATCACCTTCGGCGACCGGAAACTCGTATACAGGAAAAGGACATGGAAACTTGCGGACGAGGGCACGGGCGAACTCGTCGAGAAAGGCCTTCGTTACGGAGAAAACCCGGACCAGCAGGCCGCTCTCTACGAACTCGTGAACGGCAACCTCACGCTCGCCGGCGTCAAATTCATCGCGCCCGGCAACGGGCTTGTGAGCAGCATTACCGAGGAGCAGATGGTGCAGGCGGGAAAGCACCCCGGAAAGACGAACCTCACCGACCTCGACAATGCCTTGAACATCCTCAAGTTCCTCATGGACCGCCCTGCGGCTGCGATCATGAAGCACAACAACCCGAGCGGCGTTGCCTACGGTCGCACCGTTGCCGAAGCGTACGACCGGGCGAACATGGCCGACCGGATCGCCGCGTTCGGCGGCTGCCTCGCTGTGAACCGTCCGATCGACATGCAGACGGCGGAAATGGTGAACGCGAATTACCTTGAGGTCGTGGCTGCGCCCGATTATGAGAAGGGAGCTGTCGATATACTGAAGAAGCGCAAGAACCTCCGTATCATCAGGCTCGAAAGGATGAATGGCCTTGCGAAATACCGGGACATGAGCTTCCTTGAATTCAAAGCACTGATCGACGGCGGACTCATCGTCCAGCAGTCCCAGACCAACAAGATACGCACGAAAGAAGACTTCCAGGAAGCCAAGACAGTGTACAAGGGCAAGGAATACAAAATCGAGCGAAAGCCCACGGACAAAGAATACGACGACATGCTCTTCGGTTGGAACGTGGAGCAGGGCATCACCTCAAACTCGGTGATCTACGTGAAGGACGGCGTGACTGTGGGCATCGGCACAGGCGAGCAGGACCGGGTCGGCGTGGCCGAGATCGCGATCTTCAAGGCGTACACGAAATACGCCGACGCCCTGTGCTTCAAAAAATACGGTATGCCCTACAAGCAGTACGAGCTCGAAGCCGCACAGGGCAAACGGGACAAGGACGCGCTCAAGGAAATCGACGACCGGACGAAGAAGGACAGGGGCGGGCTCATCGGGTCCGTCATGGTGTCCGACGCTTTCTTTCCGTTCCGCGACGGCGTGGACGTGGGCATCAAAGAGGGGGTTTCCGCGATCGTGCAGCCCGGAGGCTCGGACCGGGACTTCGAATCCATCACCGCCTGCAACGAGGCGAACCCCAAGGTGACCATGGTCTTCACCGGTCAGCGGGTATTCAAGCATTAATTATTCGTTTCCAGACCGAGATCACTATGCTGGCGGAACGCGAAAGGCGAAAGGTGATTGTTAACCGCAACGGCTGGCCCAAGAGGCTCCCTTCTCGACGGCATCGTTAATGGTTGTTTTTCGTGGTTACAGTTCCGGCTCGAACTTATACCCGACGCCATAGACGGATTGGATGAGCGCCGCCTGGTGATCAACGGCCTCGATTTTCCTTCGTAGTTTCTTAATATGGCTGTCAACCGTACGGTCACTGACAAATCGATCGTCCGGATATATTTTCTCCATGATCTGCTGACGCCCATAAATGCGGCCCGGGTGCTCGACCAGGAGCTGTAAAAGTCTGAACTCAACGGCCGTGAGTTCCAGGTCACGGCCATGGAGAGTGGCCCGGTAGCGCTGTTCATCGAGAACGAGCCCCTGCGCCTGTATCGTCTGGCCGCCCCGGGTGCGGCGGAGGACAGCCTTGACCCTCGCAACCACTTCCCGGGGACTGAAGGGCTTGCAGATGTAGTCATCCGCCCCGAGTTCGAGCCCGAGCAAACGGTCGATTTCCTCGACTCTGGCGGTGACCATGATAATGGGGACCGAGGAGAAGGTTCTGAGCTCCCTGCAGACATCCATGCCGTCCCGACCCGGCAACATGACGTCCAGGAGGACCAGGTCGGGCCTGTGATCCCGGAACCAGGGCACGACCTCCAGTCCATTGTTCAAGATAAACGATTCAAAGCCGGAGCCGGCCAGATAATCGGACAGTAATGCCGCGAGCTTCGGTTCGTCCTCGACAATGAGTATTTTTTCACTCAAGAACACCCTCCACAACCGGCAGTGCGACCCTGATCAGCAGTCCTCCCAGCGACGACTGGTGTGCTGAGATGGTTCCTCCATGGGCTTCAACGATGCTCTTACAGATCGCGAGCCCCAGGCCTGCGCCGCCTGTTTTCCGGTTTCGCGACTCTTCCACTCGATACAGCCGGTCAAAGAGCCTGTTCAAGTCCTGCCCGGGAACGCCAGGCTTTGAGTCATGAAATTCAATGACGGCAAAGTTCTTTTCCGATACCAGACTAACGACGAGTTCTCCTCCCTTATCCGTATATCTCAGGGAATTTTCGATCAGGTTGGTGAAGAGCTGGGTAAGCCTTTCATGATCGGCAAAAACCGTCACTTCAGCGGCTTCGGGTATGTGCACACTCAGGCTGATGTCTTTGTGTCCAAACTCGGTCCGGTACGTTTCCAGGGATTCCGCCAGCACCCGGGCCACATCGACGTTCTCTTTCCGATACGTCAGAGCCCCGATGTCCGACAGCGACAGATGGTAAAGGTCATCAACGAGCCGGTTCAGGCGGAGCACTTCTGCGTGAAGAGAACGAACCCTCTCCGGCGTGATCGTGCGGACACCGTCCAGGAGCGCCTCGATCTCTCCCCGTAGCACGGCAATGGGTGTCCGCAACTCGTGGGATATATCTGCGACCCATTGGCTCCTTTCCTTCTCATGTTTCTCCAGGGTCATCGCCATCCCGTTGAAGTCCCGGGCTAGCCGCCCCAGTTCGTCCGATGACGCTACCGGAATGCGTGTGGCGTAGTTGCCCGAGGCAATGGCATGGGTGGCCGCAGCCATGGCTTTGATCGGCCTGACCAGCCTGCGTGCAAGAGGAAGGGAGATGATCATGACGACCAAAACGACGCCCGCGGCAGCGAAGGACAGGGCCAGCCGCTGCTGACTTAAAAACCGCACCTGTATCGGGTGCAGAAAATGCTTCGGTGACAAAAGGCCGACGTAACCGACGGTCCGGCCCTGGACGACGACAGGGCGAAAGTTCACGTCCTCGTATTTCGAATTGGCCCCGAAGACGGCCGTGCGTTTCTCATCGAGGACGATGAGCCGCCCGGTGCCCCTCCGGCGCAACGGCTGGGGCGGCCATGGCTGCCGACGATGGGCGAACTCTTTCCCTTCCTCAGCGGGCGTTCGGACCTCTTCGCGCTCGGGCAGTGTCACAAGCCCGCCCACGTCCCACCTCGAAGGTTCGTTCTCCAGGAAGTGCCAGCTCCCGTGTTCTTCATACTTCTGTCCCAGATCGGTCGCTATCTGCTCCAGTCTTGTCTGGTCGATAGTGCCGAGATACCGGTAGAACTCCCGATCCACGCTCCACCGCATGATCAGGAACAGGGAGAATATCGCCAGACAGGTTGCCCCTAAAAGAGAAAAAAATAACCGATAGGTAATCCCCATTTTCATCGAAGTTTCAAGCCTCCATAACCAATCTATCCCCTCTTGTGCCGGATCGTCAAGACAAATAAATTGATCAGGGCGATATTTCCTCAATTCTTTCATAATTTCGCCACATTTGCTGGATATAGTCCTAACAAAAAGAAAGCGGTCCATCGGGGACAGCCCGAATGAGAATGGAGGTGATGGCATTACGAGGCACTGGTGGACGACTTTCAAAAGTAACGGACAGGCAAATCTTAATTTAAAGGAGATAATCAGATGAAAAAATTGATGATCGGCGTACTTACGGGTTTTTTGTTCCTGGGCGCGGCATCGCACTCTTCGTTTGCAGAGCAGTGCGGATGCGGCGGCGAGATGGACACGCATATGGGACCGCGGATGATGCATCGCGGCCCTGGTTTCAGGGACGGATTGCGGGCCGGCCATTTCCTCTGGAAAAAGCTCATGGGGCTCGGCCTCAGTGAAAAGCAGATAGACGCTCTCAAGGCGATAAGGGGCCGGGTGGTAAAAGACACGATCAAAAAGAGAGCGGACCTCGAACTGGCGCGAGTGGAGTTGCGAGAGCTTCTTGACAAGAACCCCGTTGACATGAGCGCCGTCGAAGCAAATCTGAAGAAAGCAGAATCCGTGAGGACGGACCTGCGTCTCTCCCATATCAAGGCGATGGAGGAAATGAAGGGGATACTGACGCCCGAGCAGCAAAAAAAGCTGAGAGAGGACATCAGGGCCGGTTTCATGATGCATGGACGGTGGGGCGGCAGAAACGTATCCACGCCGCGCGTACAGGATGAGGCGCAGCAAGGAGCGGAAGAATAGCAGTCTCGATTTTTTACCGCCCCGACCGTGGAGAGACTGTGAAAAGAGCACTGTATCTTATTCTTGCGGTAACAGTCGTGCTTGCTGCAGGCGCATTGCCTGTGTATGCGCACATGAGGGAAGGCATTTGGATCGGACCGGCATGGGGGCCCTCGCAGGGTCTCCATGCCTGCTATGCGTCGACGGTGAGCATCAGGAGGACGGCGTTATGAAGAGAATCGTGATTGCAGGTCTGACCACTCTTTCTTGCGCAGCTCTTTTCGCTGCCGGGTTTCAGCACAGCAAAACTTCGGCCGCATGGGAGGAAGAGGAGGAATGAGGGGAGAAGGCCAAAGGATGTAGCACCTCCGGGGTCGTTCACGGGCCGGCTGAAGGCCTTTATTTTTTTTGCCTCCGCATCGAAGCAGAGTTTTACCACGGCGGTGACAACCTCGGCGTTGGTGTTGTCCGCCTGTTCCGGCAGCCTGTCCCAGCCGACGTTCTGTTTTACAACGACTATGTCTCCGGGGGAGATGAATTTCTCTATACCTCCCAGTGCGTCGACTGCTGCCTTCACGATCTGCCCTGGCGCCGCGCCGCGTGCCACGACAAGATCAGGATGGGAGCCGTGAAAGCTTCTGGAGTGCGGGCATGCCGCGCGGCAACGCGAGACCGGCGCGGTGAGCGTCGTCAATTTTAGATATTTCTCCGATCCATGAGAAACTCCTTTCCCGTAACGATTTCGACAGGCTCGTGCGTTTCTCGCGGCCCTTTCCGTGACCACACTGGAGCACAACAAAAACCGCCATCTCAATAAGATTTTAACTTCGCGTCGAAGACGCCCGTTGGAGAATGTACGGCCCGAAATGTGATTGTGCTCACACTCGATGGGGGCCTTTATACGAAGCTTCAAGGGTTGACAAGCCCCTGATAATATGATATGGTTCTTACCATTCAAGTCAAAAAAAACAGGGAGCTGCGAACCTTGTTAGTTCTTTTCATCACGTATTTTTCGGGTCTGGTATCAATTCAGTACACAAACCAACGGTAGTGACGAGAGGAGGTTTTATCATGAAGAACAGAAGTGTGCTTTATTTTGTACTCATTCTGTCGGTAAGTATTTTTGCGCTATGGGGCTGCCCCAAGAAGGCCGAGGTGACCGCAGCCCCGGAACAGAAGGAAGTGGCCCCCGCCCCAGCGCCTGCTCCGGCTCCGGAAGCCAAGCCTGAAGAGGCGAAGCCCGAAGTGAAAGAGGAAGCGGCGGCAGCAGCGGGCATGCAGCCCATCTATTTCGATTTCGATAAATCCTTCATTCGCGCCGATGCCAAGCCTGTGATGAAGGACAACGTCGAGTGGCTCAAGTCCCATCCCAAGGTAAAGATCAGGATCGAGGGCAACTGCGACGAGCGCGGCACCAAGGAGTACAACCTGGCCCTCGGACAGCGCCGTGCGACGAGCGCGAAGAAGTACCTCACCGACATGGGCATATCAGCCGGCCGGATCTCGCTCATCAGCTACGGCAAGGAGAAGCCCATCTGCACCGAGCATAACGAAACGTGTTGGCAGAAAAACAGGAGAGATGACTTCGTGGTGGTGAGCGAGTAGGAACTCACACCGAACAGAGACCTGCGCGGCGCGGGTGAGAAAGCCGAGTCTTTCAACCCCGCGCCGTACGTTTAACGGTGAATCGGAACGTCACGAAGTTGGGCCGCTGGGCAGGGAAGCGCACCCCGAAATGAATGTGAAAGCGTAACAGATGACATGACGATCAAATCCCCCTTTACACTGACGGCCGCAATTGCGGTTATTTCCCTTCTTGCAGCATGCGCACCCCAGGCCGAATTTATGAAGACCCAGTCCGACGTAACGGGCATGCGCTCCGACCTCAACGCGCTGAAGGCGAACATCGAAAGAATTCAAAAGCGCCTCGATGCACTCGAGGCAAATCTCAAGGCGACGGTCGACGTGCAGAAGGTCATGGCCGACTACGGCGCCAAATCCGATGAACTCACCACGGATATCCAGCTGCTTCAGGGAAAGCTCGAGGAGAACAACTTTCGTTTATCGGAACTTTCCCAGAAACTTGACGACAGGGGCGTCAAGATTGCAGAGCTGTCCGCAAGAATCGATGATCTCGATGCCAGGGTGAAGGCTCTTGCTTCGGGCGAGGCTCCGATGTCGTCGGTCACCTCGACAGGCACGTCTACCATTCCTTCCGAAAAGTCCAAGCCTGGCGCCAAGACCGTCGAGCCATCCGACGCCTACCGCCAGGCGAAGAGAGACTTCGACAGGGGAAACTACGACCTCGCCCTTGCGGGGTTCCAAAATTACATCACACAGTTCCCCGATACGAGCCAGGCGGACAAGGCGCAGTACTGGATCGGCGAATGCTATTATGCAAAGAAGCACTACGACAAGGCCATTGATGCGTTCAACAAGGTCGTCAAAAATTACCCCAAGAGCGACAAGGTCGCGGGGGCGAAACTCAAAATCGGCCTTGCCTATCTCAGTGAAAAGAATCATGTGAAAGCAAAAGAATACCTGCACCGCGTTATCAAGGAATATCCCGGCACTGACGAGGCGAAAATCGCAAAAGACCGCCTGCGGAAGATAGGGAAGTAACGTCCGGTCCTGTTCTTTACTTGCAGCATTCTTTCTAGTGACGAAAAAGTCAAATTCGAACTGATACGGAAACAATTTTTCACCATGAAGGCTCGAAGGTCGCGAAGTGCACAAAGAAATCAACTGATTCTTCTCGTGTCTTGGCGTCCTTGTGACAGGCTTTTGGTTCCGGCTTGTCCGGGTCAGGTTTCTTACCGTACTTTTCCTCAGCCCCGCACATTTCCAATCTTACCCCGTTGCTGTTATATTTAATACGTAGTCAGCGACCCACAGCGACTCGGCCCCTGTTATCATCCGTTCATGTCGTGCGGTATTGCTGGAATGGCTTGTCGTACAAATAGAATTTGCCGGCACGGGAGCATAACAGGGTGGAGCGACGCTGGCGAAAGAGCGAGGCTAACATGCCGCCTTACCGGGTGACGCCGGGGAACCGCCTTTGTCAGATGCTGTTCCCTCGCGCGGGATTTATTGTAGGAAATACTACATTTCGTGGAGCAAGCGCTCCATTTTCGGCCAGCCTCACGATCATTTTACCTATAGCACATTGATTTATAACGCTAAATTTTATGACATCTTCTGGCCTCTGCATTGCAAATACTGCTTCTTTAGGAGGACGCTCATGCGCACGAAAATGATATTTCTCATGATTTTGTTGATCGTCATTCCAGCACTCGCATGGTCGGAAGACGGAGTAGTGATGCTCAGGGATTTAGAGCAGGAGGCTCTCACAAAAAACCCCGAAATCCTCATGGCTGAAAAGAAAACGGAATCGGCGGAGAAGAAGACTTCTCTCGCCTCAGCCATGCCCGACCCTATGATCGGCTACATGGTGCAGAACGTCGGGGCGCCCCTCAAGTGGTCCGTCGGAACGCAGGAGATGAGCATGCAGGGCATACAGTTCTCGCAGGAGATACCGTTCCCGGGAAAGCTCTCGACCATGGGGCTCGCTGCGCGAAAACAGGCGGAGCGGGAGCAGGAAAATTACCGCGAAACAAGGCTCAGAGTGCTCAACAGTCTCAGGACGGCATACTACGATTATTATCTATCGTACCGTTCTTCGGAGATACTGGAACAGAACAAGGAGATCATGAAAAACTTCCAGCGGATCGCCGAGACGCGGTACGCAACGGGTCAGGGCATCCAGCAGGACGTGCTCAGAGCGCAGCTCGAAGTTTCCATGCTCCTGGAAAAGATCGCGATACAGGAGCAGAAGAAAGAGTCCCAGCGCGCCGCGATCAACAGCCTGCTCGGAAGAGACCCCCTCGCACCGCTCGGCAGGCCTGCCGACACGCTCATCACATCCTTCCCCGCAACGCTCGATGAACTCACCGGTATGGCCCTCGCCCATTCGCCGGTCATCAGGGAGAAACACGATATGGTGGAGCAGAACGAGTACGATCTCTCATTGAGCAAGCGTCAATACCTTCCCGATATGGTGGTCTCCGCCGGATGGTTCACCCGGGGAGAGCTGGCGGACGTCTGGCAGGCAAGCGTCATGTTCAAGGTCCCGCTCTATTTCTGGAACAAGACGACTGCCGTTAAGGCCGCATCCGCCGATCTTGGCTCGGCGCGCGAGGACTACGAGGCCGCGAGGCTGATGACCCTTTCCCGAATGAAAGACCTGTATACTGCCGCGAAGACATCGGAAAGCCTGCTCAAACTCTACGACACGGGAATTCTGCCCCAGGCACGGCTGGCGCTTCAGTCTGCGACATCCAGTTACCAGGTGGGCAAGGTCGATTTTCTGTCGCTCCTGGAGAGCCAGACCGTCCTGCTTAAATACCAGCTCTCATATGAGGAGGAACTCGTGAATCTCAATAAAACCGTGTCGATGATCCACCAAGCGGCCGGAGGAGAGATTAAGGAAGATCAAAAATGAAAGATGAAAAAAGTAGAGCGAAGGATGCAAAATTGAAAACAGCACTGCCTGTGCGCCCGGCACTCGGTTTGTTTGTCGCGAGGATTCTCCTGATTTCCATGGTTGTTCTCATGATCGCCTCGGTGGCGCTCGCGCAGGAGCATGCCGGCCATGGCGGGAAACAACCCGGCGCCGTCGCACAGAAGCAGGGCCCTGCGCAGGCGGAGACCCCCCCCACCATCAGCATCTCCCCCGAAAAGCTGCAGCTCATCGGCGTGCGTACGGCCGTTGCCGACTTCCGGCGACTCGAAAAACATGTCCGTACGGTCGGCAAGGTCGCGCCCGATGAAACGAGACTCGCATTCGTGACCACCAAGGTGTCGGGCTGGGTGACGAAATTGCTCATCGATTATACGGGGCAGAAGGTCGAAGAAGGACAGCCCCTTCTTTCTCTCTACAGCCCCGATCTGGTGTCGGCGGAGGAGGAATATCTGCTTGCGCTCCGGGCCGTGAAGTCGGCCCCCACGGGAACAGGCGGGTTCGCCGAAGTCGATGCCTCCCGCGAGCAGCTCCTTGAGTCTGCCAAACGGAGGCTCCGGCTCTGGGACATCACCGACAAGCAGATTGAGGAACTGGAAAAGACGGGCAAGCCGAAGACCGACATCACGCTCCACGCGCCGTTCAGCGGCATCGTCCTCGAAAAAACAGTGCTCGACGGGGCCTACATTACGCCAGGAATGAACCTTTATAAGATAGCCGACCTCTCCTCAGTCTGGATCCTTGCCGACGTCTACGAATACGAGGTTCCGCTCGTCAGGGTCGGCCAGAAGGCGCTGGTGACCCTTCCCTATTATTCCGGAGAGGCGCTGAGCGCCGCGGTGAACTACATCTACCCTGTCCTCGATCCGGCGACGCGGACGGTGAAGGTGCGCCTGACGGTGCACAACCCGGGACTTATGCTGAAGCCGGACATGTTCACGAACGTCGATATCGCGGTTGCTTCGGGGATGAGGCTCTCGATTCCCACCGAGGCGGTGCTCGATTCGGGGCTTCGTCAGATCGTGTACGTGGAAAAGACGAGGGGTCTCTACGAGATGCGCGTCGTGAAACTCGGCATCCGCACTGATCAGTATGTCGAAGTATTGAAGGGAGTCCGAAAAGGGGAACGGGTGGTTACCTCCGGCAATTTCCTCATCGATTCCGAGAGCCAACTCCGTACAGGAGGACAGTGAATCAGAAAGGTTCGCAGTTCAAGGTTCAATGTTCAATGCCGAAACGCCGAACTCTGAACCGGGGTGAAGCATGTTATCGAAGATCATAGAACTTTCGGCCCGAAATAAATTTTTCGTTTTTCTCTTTGTCGTATTCCTCACGGTCTGGGGCGTCTGGGCCGTGTACCATACGCCGCTCGACGCCATTCCCGACCTCTCCGACGTACAGGTGGTCGTGTTCACCGAGTGGCCGGGGCGGAGCCCCGACCTCGTTGAGGACCAGATCACCTATCCCATCGTCTCGTCCATGCTGGCGGCGCCCAAGGTGCGCGTGGTGCGCGGCAAGTCCTTCCTCGGCCTTTCCTTCGTGTACGTGATCTTCGAGGACGGCACGGACATCTACTGGGCGAGGAGCCGCGTGCTCGAATACCTTCAGGGAGTCGCAGGCAAGCTGCCCCAGGGTGTGACGCCGGTTTTGGGCCCGGACGCAACTGGCGTCGGCTGGGGGTTCGAATATGCCGTGACGGATGAGACGGGCCAACACGATCTCGCTCAGCTCCGCTCGCTCCAGGACTGGACGATCAAGTACGCCCTGGAGTCGGTGCCCGGCGTGTCCGAGGTCGCGAGCGTTGGCGGTTTCGTGAAGCAGTACCAGATCATCATTGATCCGAACCGTCTTCTTGCCTATAAGATTCCTCTCACGAAGGTGATGGAGGCCGTGCGCAGGAGCAACCGGGACGTCGAGGGTCGCGTCGTCGAATGGTCCGGACGGGAATACATGGTCCGCGGCCGCGGGTACATCAAGGACAAATCCGACATCGAACGGATCGCCGTCGGCACCGATAATAAGGGCACGCCCGTCCTCCTTCGCGACATTGCCGCCGTCCAGCTCGGGCCCGAAATCCGGCGCGGCGCGGCGGACCTCGACGGCAAGGGCGAGACCGTGGGCGGCATCGTGGTGGTCAGGTTCGGCGAGAACGTGCTCTCGGTGATCGACCGGGTGAAGGCCAGGATCAAGGAGATCGAGCCGTCGCTTCCTCCCGGAGTCAAGATCGTCACGACGTACGACCGGTCGGAGTTGATTCATCGTTCCGTGGACACTCTGAAAGAAGAAATCATCAAGCTCGGGCTCGCGGTGAGCGTGGTCTGCCTCGTCTTCCTCTTCCATTTGCCGAGCGCGTTGGTGGTTATCCTCACGCTGCCGATCGCCATCCTCATCTCCTTCGTCTGCATGTACTATCTGCGGATCAGCTCGAACATCATGAGCCTGAGCGGCATCGCCATCGCCATCGGGGCCATGGTGGACGCCTCCATCATCATGGTGGAGAACGCCCACAAGAAACTCGAGGAATGGGAGAAAGGGGGCCGGGTGCACGGCTCGCGCGTGGATGTGATCATCAACGCGGCGAAAGAGGTCGGCCCATCGCTCTTCTTCTCGCTTCTTGTGATCACCGTCGGGTTCCTCCCGGTCTTTACACTTGAAGAACAGGCGGGCAGACTGTTCAAGCCCCTCGCCTATACGAAGACGTTTTCCATGCTCTTCGCGAGCTTCCTTGCCATTACCCTCACGCCCGTGCTCATGACGATGTTCATCAAGGGACGGATCAGGCACGAGGAAGACAACCCCCTCAGCCGCTTTCTCCGGAAGATCTATCATCCGATGGCCGATTTTTCACTCCGCTTCCGTAAGTTTGTAATCATCACAGCCGTCATCATTGTAGGAATTACCGTGTTCCCCTTTACGAAACTCGGCTCCGAGTTCATGCCGCCCCTCTATGAGGGAACGCTCCTGTTCATGCCCTCGTCGCTCCCGGGCGCCTCGATAACCACCATGACCGGGGTTCTTCAGCTTCAGGACCGGATCTTGAAGCAGTTCCCTGAAGTGGAGCAGGTGTTCGGCAAGGCCGGGAGAGCGGAGACCCCCACGGACCCGGCTCCGCTCGAAATGGTCGAGACGACAGTAAACCTCAAGCCCCTGAAGGAGTGGAGGCCCCAGTTCAAGAAATGGGAAGACCTCCGCGACGAGATGGACAACGCCCTCACCATTCCCGGCGTGGCCAATACATGGACCATGCCGATCATCGGCAGGATCGACATGCTCTCGACCGGCATCCGGACCCCGCTGGGGATCAAGATATTCGGCCCCCGGCTCGACGAGATCGAACGAATCGGCCTCGATGTGGAGAAGGCCTTGCGCGAGCTTCCTGAGACGCGGGCGGTCTACGCCGAGCGGGCGAACACGGGCTATTTCCTCGATTTTGACGTCAACCGGGACGAGATCGCCCGTTACGACCTCACGGTTGACGATGTGCAGGACGTGATCGAGTCCGCCGTCGGCGGGATGAACCTCACGACGACCGTCGAGGGCAGGGAGCGCTTTCCCGTGAACATCCGCTACGGCAGGGAACTGCGCGACAATGTGGACAAGCTCAAACGCGTGCTCGTGCCCGTGATGGACGGCGCCCAGGTGCCGCTTGGCCAGCTCGCTGATATCAGAGTGACGCGCGGGCCGGGCCTCGTGCAGAGCGAGGGAGGAGTGCTCACCGCATCGGTCACCCTCAACATCGCGGGCAGCGATTTCGGCGGTTATGTGAAGAAGGCATCGAAGGCGCTCGCCGAGAAGATCAAGCTCCCGCCGGGGTACCGGCTCCAGTGGAGCGGGCAGTACGAGTACATGGAGAGCGTCAAGGCGAAGCTCTTCTACGTGATCCCCCTCACGCTCCTCATCATCGTTGTGCTCATTTATCTCAACACGAAGTCGTGGCTGAAGACCGCAATCGTTCTCCTCGCCGTGCCCTTTTCGCTCGTGGGTACGGTATGGCTGCTCTATTTCCTCGGATACCACATGAGCACCGCCGTCTGGGTGGGCGTGATCGCGCTTGCCGGTCTCGACGCCGAGACCGGGATCGTGATGCTCCTCTACCTCGATCTTTCGTACCACCGGTGGAGGCAGGAAGGGAAGATCGGCACGCTCCGCGACATTGAGGACGCGGTCATGGAAGGGGCGGTGAAGAGGATCCGTCCGAAGATCATGACCGTGTCGGTGATCCTTGCAGGTCTCGTGCCGATCATGTTCTCCGCAGGGACGGGCGCCGACGTGATGAAACGAATCGCCGCGCCCATGGTCGGCGGCGTCGTCACCTCGACGATCCTCGAACTCATCATCTATCCGGCGATTTACGTGATCTGGAGGGAACGGGAGCTGAGAAAAACCGTAAAGGGCGAGGCATGAGGCGGTGCGGAGTTCGATACAACGGCTTGGATGGAGCGCAATTGAATTTATCCTAAGATGTTACGTCGATTATAGGAATGATTGAGTGCGCTGTAAAGCAAAAAAACGGGGCATTCTAAGAATATGGCGGCTCTGGGGAAACGTTGGGCTCGGATAAGAATCATCCTGGAAAGCCGGCGGCCATCAGCCGAGTGCAATCACTGGCTATTTTTGTTTACCCATCACGGCATCGTACCGCTTGAGATAGTCGGAAACGAGCCGTTCCTGATCGCACCTCAGAGCCTTTGCGATGAGCACAAGGAACCCGCGAAGGTAGGCCCGGGGCGGGAGCTTCGAGAACTTTTCTTCCTCGATCCTTTCGAGATAGCGCTCGCCGACCTTTGTCATGCTCGCAACGGCGCGGATGGTAAGCCCTGCGTGCTCGCGCACCATGCGTATGGCCTCGCCGGTAAACTCGCGAATGTCCAGGACGGCCGGAGGGGGCTGTTCCGGTGCGGACTGAGATTGTGATGAAGAGATGGCAGAAGCCTCCGGAGATTCACGGGGTATCTGCGGCGTTTCTATGTCCGGCAGCGGCGAAGCGGCGGGCTGGAGCGGCCGGTGCTGCGGCATCTGGGAAGCGGATTCGGGCAGCTCGTGACGCGCCCTCAACATCCGGTCGTACTCTCTCCGGTTTTCATCGTAGATGAGCGTCCGGTACGCCTCTTCTATCCGCTGGCGTATTTTAGCGGTCTCTTCGGGAGTGAACAGCGAATAGAGCGCCACGGAATTGGGTTCGTAGATCTTTCTTACGCGCTCGTACGCCCTGTGAATGTCCTGGGACGACGCCGAAGGGCTGATCTCGAGGAGTTCGTAAAAATTCAAGTCTTCGATCTTCTTGATCATAGTGTATCCCTTAATAGAGCATGCTGAGCGTCAGCTGCTCCTTCCTGAGCAGGTTGTGGACGATGCGTTCGATGCAGCGAGACGGCCGGGAATAGGGGTATTCGATCGCGAGCGGGCGTTTGCTCCTGATCGACTGCCACACGCAATCGTCGTACTCCACGTAGCCCAGGTACTCGAGGTTGATTCCGAAGTACTTCTGGCAGGCGCTCTTCATCGAAAACCCGATCTGAACATCGTTCTTGGTCCTCACCTGGTTTACGACCAGCTTGGGTTTGAACTTCATTACCTCGATCTCGAGGACTTCACCCACCTCTTTTTCCATATCTTTCACCCGTTCGATGAGGTCGAAAGGCGTGCGGATGCCCATGGCGTTCTTCTGGTCCATTGCCGCGTCGATGAGATCCTTGATCCCCTGGTGGCTGACGACCTTCTTGAACCTCCGGTAGAAGGCGCTCTTGATGAAGCGGTAGGCGTTCTCAATGGCCGTGGGTTCGGGCAGCACCACGAGGATGCCGTGGTCCGAAAAGAGAAAGAAGTCGAGAATGTTGTACGACGTGCCCGCTCCGAGATCAAGGAGGATATAGTCCGCATCCAGGGTTTCAAGGTGTCGCAGAAGGCGCGTTTTCTGGGCGAAATTGGGATTGGCGGCGTCGAGGAAGTCCTGTGCGCCGCTGATCAACGAGAGGTTCGGGATCGCGGTCTTGATGATCACGTCATGGATGTGTTCCACGCGCCTGTTGAGAAAGTCGGAGAGCGTCATCTCGGGAACGCCGATTCCCAGCGTGGTGTGAAGGTTCGCGCCGCCGAGGTCGGCGTCCACCAGCAATACTTTTTTCTTCAGGCGGGAGAGGCAGATGCCGATGTTGCCGGTGATCAGGCTTTTGCCGATCCCGCCCTTTCCTCCTCCGACGGCCCAGATCTCCTTTTTCCGTAGAGCATCCTGGAGCTCTATCATCCGTTTTCCGAGGCCTCCGTCACTGCGGCAGCGCCGATTTCCTCTCCCGGTTCGGCATCCGTCCGTTCCGGATGTTCAGGGTCCGCGCCTGCGTTTCCGGCGGGTTCCGCCGTTTCCTGCGCAAGCTCTTCGCCCGCCTCCAGTTCCTGGAACTCCTTGAGCGTGGGCAGGGCGGAGAGATCTTTCAGGCCGAAGTACTGAAGGAACTCCGACGAGGTGCCGTACATCATCGGCTTGCCGGGCACGTCCTTTTTGCCAACGATCTTCACAAGCCGCCGCTCCATGAGGTTTCTGACGATCCCGCCGATGTTCACGCCGCGGATCGCTTCGATCTCCATTCTCGTGATGGGCTGTTTGTAGGCGATGATGGCAAGCGTTTCAAGCGCCGGTCTCGAGAGTTTGGGGGAAAGCTTGACGGACTTGTATTTCCGTATCCATGCGGCGAGTTCCGGACGCGTCACGAGCTGGTGCCCGCCGGCGACTTCGGCCAGCATCACACCGGCCCCCCGCGCCTCGTAGTCCTGCCTGAGCGCCAGCACCTGCGCTTCGATCCGCTCGATCGTCACGTCCTCGAAAACCCCTTTGAGCCTGTCGGCGGAAAGGGGAGTGCCCGCGACGAACAGAAGCGACTCGATTGCCGATTTCAGTTCCTGATCTTCCAAGTTGCTTACCCCATCAAGGATCAAATTCACCAATGCCGCAGATAATCACAGAAAGAACGGATTCAAAAAACTCGAAAAGGCTTTATCTGCGTTTATCGTGTGGCCCGGAAGCCACGTAAATCCGCGGCTAAAGATTTTTACACCTCCGTCGCGATCCCGAGCCTGCCGAGCGCCACCCTGGCGTTCATTTTGACGTCGATGTCCGTCGAGGTTTCCATTATCTTCCGGATCTTCGGGACCGCCTCTTTCACGAGTTCGGGGTTCGAGCTGCCGATGTTTCCCAGCGCCGCAACCGCGTTCTTTACGGCGTTCGGATGGCCGCTGTCCAGATACCGTATCAGCCGCGGCACCAGGCCTGCCACTTCCTTCGGGTAATGAAGGCCGATGGCGCCGAGGGCGAAGAGCACGCCGCCACAGGTCGCCTCTTTCGAAAATTCGAGCACGTCGACGAGCTTCGGCAGTATTCCGCGGATCAGCTCGGGTGCGTTGATGCCCACTTTGCCGAGCGCATGGGCCGCAGCCTCGCGCTCATCGTCATCGTCTTTATCGAGCATTGCAATCAGGCGCGGGACCACGTCCTTCACGAGGTCCGTATGGGCAAAGCCGATGTTGCCGAGGGCGTAGGCCGCTTCCTGCCGTACGAGGCTCTGTTCGTGACCGAGCATCGCCTTGAGCTTCGGCGCGGCCTTGGCGGCCGAGTCTTTGAAGCTGAACCCCAGGTTCCCTACAGCGTTCGCCGCGTCGATCTTGACGAACATGTCGGGGTCGTCGAGGAGCGCAATCAGCCTGCCGAGGTGCGGCCGCGTATCGTTCGGGAAATCGAAGCCCACCCGTGAGAGCAGGTTGAGCACGCCCGAGCGGACGTCGCCGTTCTTCTCGGAGAGGAGCTCTACGAGCGGGCCGATGAGCGCCCTGTCCTCGTACACTGCCTTCTCGATCTCTCCGAATTTATGCTCTCGTGCGAGTTGTTTGATGTCGATCTGCATGAAAAACCTTTTGGACATGGATTTTCACGGAAGATACGGGTTCTTGTTCAGAAAAACCGTACTCTCCGTTCTCCTGTACTTCTTTTTTGCTGCGCGCTGCCGCCCCGAAATCCGTTCTTTCCGTATCCGAACGGTACTTATCCCGCCGGGCTTTCGGCCACGGCCTTCATCAGGCGGATGGCGCCGAACCGCTCGACCTGCATGACTTTCACGACCCGTGTCTTCATGAGCTCGAGCAGGGCCATGAACGTGACGATCACCTGCAGCCTTGAAGCGCTTCCCTCGAACAGGTCGCTGAAGAGGACGCTGTCGGCCGCTTCCAGCCTCCCGAGGATGTGCGAAATCTTGTCGGTGATCGAGACCGATTCCGCCGTGATCTCGAAATTTGCGTCGGGCACCCGTGACATGACGTCCTTGAGCGCCGAGAGCAGGTCAAAGAGATGGAAGTCGAAGAGAAGCGGCTCGTCGTCGGCAGGCGCGCCGGAAGCCGCCTCGGCCGGCCGCGTGTGGACCTGCGACCAGAGCGCCTCTTTCTGCTCGAGCGAGAGCGCGGCGTCCTTGAACTGCTTGTACTCAAGGAGCCGTCTGATGAGCTCGGCCCTCGGGTCCACGCCGTCCTCCTCGTTCTCCGGGTTTTCCGGCGGCGGCAGGAGCATCTTGGACTTGATGTGCGTGAGGGTCGACGCCATGACGAGAAAGTCGCCCGCGATCTCCATGTCGAGGCTCTTCATGAGCTCGAGGTATTCGAGGTACTGCTGGGTGATGAGTGCGACGGGAATGTCGTAGATGTCAAGCTCGTGTTTCCTGATAAGATGAAGCAGCAGGTCCATGGGACCTTCGAAGATCTCCAGCTTTATATGATAGGACATCGTTCTGTACGCCTCTCCTGCTCCTTACAGCGCGTGGTCGCAACCATACGTATGATTACTATGAAAATTAGCTTTATTCGACCGAAAAGTCAAGCGAAAACATCGCGGAGGCGACAG
>JAWOJY010000197.1:0-5553 GCA_033854515.1 Nitrospirota bacterium | reverse complement strand
TCGTCATGGCGTGATGCATCCGCGTGAGGATGTCGCTCCCGTATTCTATCTGCGGGTTCTCCAGCGACCTCGTGAGAACATTCTTCTGCGCAACATTGTCGTAGAGCAGCGCAACAAGGTTCGTTGTGCCGAGATCGAGGGCTATGGAATAGGAGCGCTTCCCGCCCACATCGATAAGCCGGTGTCCGTCGCCGGTCCGGCCGACAAAGCACGATAAGGCCCTTGCGCCCTTCCCTGCCGACGGAAGTCTTCGGAGGACCGTGAGCGGAATCGCAAGGTGATTCAGCCGGAGACTGTCTATTATCCTCTGGTCGTTCGCCCGTCTGTCATCCTCTGAAGGCGGCGGCAGTTGTAGGGCTTTTTTGAAAATAAGTGAAGTCATTGTCATCCAAACGCAAAAAAAACTACACGTACAGTATATGAATAACACAATCTTAAGAATGCTGTCAAATCAATAATCCCGGTGAAAATCAGGGCAAAGAAAATTGGCCACAAAAGCCCAGAAAGACCGGGAAAAATCTTAAAAAGAATTTCTTTGAGTCCGGGATCTTCGTGGCTATCCTGGAATCGGGCTTGTATTTTCTCTCGACCTGTACTATGATTTTTAGGGGAGGAAGAGCTATGACACTCTTGTTGATGATCGCGACCGCGCTTGCCGTGCTCTACGGCGGAATGGCACTCTACTTCTATTACGGTTACAGGAAAAAAATGTCCCTCTGAGGGTTTACGCCTTCTCCCGAGAACCTGAAGCGTCTCGAAGAGATGCTGCAGGCCGAGGGGAAGCCGGTACCCCGGTGGGTGACCGAAGGACAGAAGAAGCGGCCGTGCTGAAGCACAGCCATTATTTCACGAGGAAAAAAATCGCGGGCCCTATTTCTAAAAAAACTATTATTTTCGCGGGAATTCTCTTCGTTTTCATGTTTGCCTCAGCCGCGCGTGCAGAAGCCGGCGACGCTGGTCCCTTTCACCAGGGGAGTCTGCGCATGTCGCTTATCGTGGGTAGCGGCACGGTCTTCGACCAAAACTACACCGTCCTCGGACTCGGAGCCGGCTATTACGTGGCCGACAGCCTCGAGGTGGGGCTCGATGTGGAGGACTGGACGGGAAACACTCCCGGAATATACCAATACAGTCCTTCGCTCCGGCATGTGATTTCCACGGATTCGACTGTCAAACCTTATGTGGGCGCGTTCTACCGCCGCACGGTCATCGAGGGATACCGCGATAACGACGCAGTGGGTGCGCGGGCGGGAGTGTTTTTCCTTTCAGGGAGAAGCGCTTATTTCGGAGTGGGGCTGGCCGAAGATATGTATCTCAACTGCGACAGGACCGTGTATTCTTCCTGCACCGAGACTTATCCTGAATTGATGTTCGCGGTGATATTTTGACGATGCTGCACGACAATTCAAGGCCACCATGCTACGGCGGCGGCAACCGCCGGCTCTCTCCCAGCGCCGCACGGATCAGATCCAGGAAATGGTCGACTGGGTCGCAGGGGGGACGCCTTGACCGATCTTTAGACATAGTATAAATGCGGGTAACACGCTGATTCGCCGACGATCAGCGTTTTTGTATATCCCCAATTCCGGGAAAATGTGATCGGAATCACAGATTAATATGCGAGAATCCAGTAAACTTCTTTCTGCGGAATAAATGGTTTTCACACGATCATTAGATCGTATTCGAAAGATTCGCGATTTTTTAATTTCTTCTCTGCTCAGAGCAAACCAGGGGAAACCCTGGGACGCAGAGCAACGGGACTAACGGTTGTGAATGCAAAGTCCGCCGAGCCGCCAGAGAATATCTCTGGCGGTTTTTTTATTTTCGGGGAGCAATGAGCGTTCTACGATGTCGCGTGGATTCCGTCATTATCTAGTTCTATCTGCCATATTCCAATCGCACAAGGAGGACAGGCATGGGTGACGAAACCAGGGTGCAGATTCGGGAATTCAAGAAGGGCATGGGGGCGGCGGGAAACGTTGTCGAGCGTTATTTGATCCGCATGCTCGGGCCGCTCGGACGAAAGATTGCAGAAGCGACAAAGGCCGGCAGGGTCATGGCCCTGATCGGGGTCGTGGCGGTCGCAGTCAGTCTTGTTCTTATTTTCACCAACGCTACATGGATCCATGCGCAGGAAAAGAAGGGACACAAATACGTATACATAACGTACGAGAAGAAAGGCTACGGAATTGCGTTTTTGGCCGGTCTCGGGCTGTTCATCGTGGGCGTCATGCAGAAAAAGAGATGACCGGGAGAAGTGCACTCCGTCTCGATACATGCGCACGATATGGACTACATTTTCAAAGATGCCGTTACGGATGGCGTAAAAGAATTCGGAAGATGCCCGAGAAGCAAATGAAACAGGGGCAGGCGGCGCTGCATCCGCCTGCTTTTTTGCGACGGATTGAGGTCTCATTTGTTACATACTGAAAGCCCAAATATTTGGTTGCATCCTGATTCTTTTTCCTTTTGCAGCGCCCTGTTTTTTGTGCCTGGGACACTCGCCTCTGTTTAAAAATCGGAAAGGCAATATCACTTCTTGAAAATAAGTATCCCCAGCGGCGGAAGGGTGAGCGCGACCGAATGGCTCCTGCCGTGGCACGGCTTGGCTGCGGCCTCTACTCCTCCGGAATTTCCGAGCCCGCTCCCTCCGTACTCCGCTCCGTCGCTGTTCAGCATCTCTCTCCACCATCCACCCTCGGGGACCCCCACGCGGTAGTTGAACCGCGGCACGGGCGTGAAGTTGCAGACAATAAGGAACACGTCGCGCGTAGACCTCCCCCTCCTGAGGTAGCTGATGACATTCTGCTCGCTGTCGCTGAAATCGACCCATTCGAACCCCGCATTCTCGAAATCGAGTTCGTGAAGCGCCGGTTCCTGCCGGTAGAGGCTGTTCAGGTCCTTCACCCACTGCCACACTCCATAGTGCGCTTTGAACTGAAGGAGGTGCCATTCAACGCATTGTTCGTGGCTCCACTCGGCCCACTGGCCAAGCTCGCCGCCCATGAACAGGAGTTTTTTGCCCGGATGGGTGTACTGGTACCCGAAGAGGAGACGCAGATTCGCCATCTTCTGCCGGGGATTTCCGGGCATCTTGCCCGCAAGGGCCCCTTTGCCGTACACGACCTCGTCGTGCGACAGGGGAAGCATGAAATTCTCGTAAAAGGCATACCAGATGCTGAAAGTGATCAGGTTCTGATGGTATTTGCGGAAGAGCGGGTCCTTGGAAAAGAACTCGAGCGTGTCGTGCATCCATCCCATGTTCCATTTCATTCCGAAGCCGAGTCCCCCAGCGTACGCGGGACGGGAGACCATGGGCCAGGCCGTGGATTCCTCGGCAATTGTCTGGACATCGGGGAAGGCGCGGTACACTTCCCGGTTCAGGCTCCGCAGAAAATCGATGGCCTCCAGGTTCTCCCGCCCCCCGAATTTGTTGGGGACCCAGTCGCCGTCGTTACGCGCGTAGTCGAGATAGAGCATGGACGCTACCGCGTCGATCCGCAGGCCGTCGGCATGGTACTTGTCGAGCCAAAACAGGGCGCTGCTGATCAGAAAATTACGAACCTCGTACCGGCCGTAATTGAAAATGTAGCTCTTCCATTCCGGATGAAACCCCTTTCGCGGATCATCATGCTCGTAGAGGTGGGTCCCGTCGAAGTAGACGAGGCCGTGCGCGTCGTCCGGAAAATGAGACGGCACCCAATCGAGGATAACGCCAATCCCTTCCTGATGGAGACGGTCTATGAGATGCATAAAGTCCTGGGGCGAACCGTAGCGGCTCGTCGGCGCAAAGAACCCCGTCACCTGGTATCCCCATGACCCGTAAAAGGGATGCTCCATCACTGGCATGAATTCCACATGGGTGAAGCCGCTGTCTTTCAGGTACTCGGGAAGATACGCCGCCATCTCGCGGTAAGTGAGAGAGCGGTTGTTCTCCTCCGGCACCCGGCGCCATGATCCCGCGTGTATTTCATACACGGCAAAGGGCGCGTTCAGCGAATTGCGGGCGTGCCGGTTTCTCATCCATTCCCCGTCGTTCCACGTATACGCAAGGTCCCATACGACCGAGGCCGTCCTCGGCGGGACTTCCCAGGAAAACGCAAAGGGGTCTCCTTTTTCTGTTTCATGGTTGAAATACCGGGACCTGATATGATATTTGTAGAGCGCACCTTGGGCGACGCCCGGGATGAATCCTTCCCAGATGCCCGAGCCGTCGTCCCGCACCCGCAAGAGATGAGACCCTCTTTTCCATTTATTGAAATCCCCGATCACGGACACCCTCTCCGCATTCGGCGCCCAGACGGCGAAGAGCGTGCCTTCTACGCCGTCCACGGTCAAGATGTGTGAGCCGAGCTTCTCGTAGAGCCCGAAGTGGTTCCCCTCCTTAAAAAGGTAAATGTCATGGACTGTCAGAAGACTGACTCCGTGGATCACGCGCGGTCTTTTTTTGGCCGTCTGGACCTGCATTCATATTCCTCCTCGTTTCACATAATAGTACAATATTAGCATATCAAAGCCGAACGTACCGGCGACCGCGGAGACTTTTTTGGTACGATCAATTACAGCAACCTGCGAAGAAAATCCAGACGTTAAGCAGAATTTCTTTGCGCCTTGGGGCCTTCGTAGCTGAAACTCTTTGATTCCAGACTGGCCGGTTTCAGGTTTTGAGAGGGGGAAAATGGATCTTATTTTGGAAAATCTCGCCGTGGGAAGTTACGAAGACGGGCTCTCCCCGCCGCCGGAAATAAACGCCCTGCTGTGCGTTGCCCGGGAGAAGGACGTCAACGCGCAGAATCTGCTGTATCACAAGGTGCCTATCACCGACATGCAGCCCATACCACCGGAGCAGTTGAAGGAAGCGGGTGGATACGCGACCACATTCGTGACCACAGGATCATGGTCTTCTGCAATGCCGGGGTCGGGAGGTCGCCGTCAGTGGTCGTTGCCTATCTGTGCAGCGTGATGGGATATTCCTTCGGAGAAGCCGTCGAGTACGTGGCGACGCGAAAACCGTACATGTCGATACTCCCGGACCTGATAAAGAGCATCGAGGAGGTGAAAAAGATGCTGCACGGGGAATGAGAAACTGCCGGGTGGTTATTCTTTCAGTTTTTTCACCATCTGATAAAATTCGCATTTTCTGCAGTCCTCGTATTTCTGAGCAAAGGTCCCCTGCACTTTGCCTTCGCAGAACGTGCCAGCCACTGCCCAGCAGATCCTTCCGAAATTCGGATATGCGGGACATTTCGAGGTTGCATCTTTGTCCCTTCCGCATCTCATGTATTCCCAGCATTTTATTTCCCCGGATTCCTCATCGCTCTGCTGGGGGAAATACAAGCTGAAGGTGGACCCATTTCCTATGGCACTCTCTCCCTTGATAAAACCGCCGTGTTCTTCGATGATCTTTCTGGCTATTGAAAGGCCCAAGCCGGTGCCGCGGCCTATTTTTTTTGTGGTGAAGAAGGGTTCGAATATGAGGTCCATTTTATCTTCATCGATCCCGTGTCCCGTATCGGACACCCTTATGTAAACATAGTGCACACCGTAAAGGCT
>JAWOJY010000196.1:0-26093 GCA_033854515.1 Nitrospirota bacterium | reverse complement strand
GGATGCGTTCGTTGTAATGCCGAACCACATACATGGAATCATCATTTTAAATAATGTAGGGGCGACCCGCCGGGTCGCCCCTACGACATTGCAATCCAATTCGATCGGGGCGATTGTAGGGCAATTCAAATCGATTGTTACGAAACAGATTAATGGGATTCGTAATTCATCAGGTTTACCTGTCTGGCAACGGAATTATTATGAGCATATCATCCGGAATGAAGACGAATTGAACCGCGTTCGTGAATATATCATTAATAATCCATTGCGATGGGCGGATGATGAAAACAATCCTGAGAATGTAAAAACGTAATACGTGATGTGTTGGTGCATCGTATGTAGGGGCATGCCATGCCCCTACATACGATTGGGACAAAGAAAAAGAACTGTTTACCTACTGGTTTCTGGTTATTAAGAAATGACTCCCAAATCGCATGCAATAAAGCCAAAGAAGGTAGAAAAAACCCGTCTCGACCGCCTTCTCGTCGACCGCGGTCTCGTGGAAAGCCGGGAGAGCGGCCAGGCGCTGATCGTCGCCGGGCAGGTGCTCGTCAACGGCCAGAAGATCGAGAAGGCGGGCGCTCTCGTCCCCGAAGACGCGGACATCCGGATCATCGGCGAGCAGCCTCCCTACGTGAGCAGGGGAGGACTGAAGCTCGAAGCAGGGCTGCGGGAATTCAGAATCGATGCATCTGGAAAGACCGCTCTCGATGTGGGCGCCTCAACCGGCGGATTTACGGACTGCCTGCTCCAGCACGGAGCTAAAAAAGTGTATGCCGTGGACGTGGGCTACGGTCAGCTTGCGTGGAAGCTCAGGCAGGACCCGCGTGTCATTACGATCGAGCGGACGAACATACGGGAGATAGCCCCCTCACTCATTCGAGAGCCTGTCGATATCGCGGTAATCGACGTTTCGTTCATATCTCTCGAGAAGGTTATCCCTTCGATTTTGCCGTTTCTCTCGAAAAACGGCGAAATCGTTGCCCTCATAAAACCGCAATTCGAAGTGGGAAGAGAACAGGTAGGCAAGGGCGGAATCGTGCGCGACGAGGGCGCGAGACTTGCAGCCGTCGAGAAGGTCAAGGCCTTCATTCAGAATGCAGGCCTTGAAGTGAAAGGCATGATCCGGTCTCCCATCACCGGCCAGGATGGGAACATAGAATACCTTATCCATGCGGTGAGGCACGGGGCATAGAGCATAGAGCAGAGAGTGGAGAGCAGAGACTTTACTCTATGCGCTTTGCACCCTGCTCTATGCGGCTTAGCTTCCCGTCAGTCTTCCCGCGAATTCCTCTCCCAGCACCACGATCGACTCTATATCAAGATAACGGTGCACGTTTCTGTCCAAGAGCATTGTGCACTGGGCCGGGAAATTCTCTTCTGCCACTGCATCATAGAACAGGAGTAGGACCGGATAGCGGGGAAAGAACCGGAACTCGTAGGCCGCGTCGTGAGCGCCTTTTATGTCCGCTTTGATCCCGCCCAGTTTCCTGCAAGCGGCCTCAAGACCTTTCACATTTCCTGAGAAGTGCTTCGCGATTTCCTCTTCCACATGGCCGGCCCATGCCTTATCCTTGGCGTGGGCCGCGGGAACGGAACTGAAGGTGATCCATTCTCCCGACGTCGCCGGCGGGTCAGGCATGCAGAGGTGGTTATAGATGAGAATCGAAATCCACGGTCGCGGTTCATTATCTGACGCGTCCATGATCTTCTCTTTCGTGACCCTATATTTACCGTTAAGGAAAGTGATCTCGATCGCATCCGGACCGATGAAACTTGCGCCGAATTGAGGAGCGATCTTTGCGAAATCCAGCGCCCGGACCTTGCGCTGGAGCGACTTGAGGGCCTGTTCGTACACCGTGCCGGGCGAGTCATGCCTTTCGGCGTCTGCCTTGCGCAGAATCTTGCGCGCCGCCTCTGTCATCGTCGGGCAATCATCGGGCGACGCCTGATGGGTCGCCAGCTTAGCAGCGAAGCCGAAACAGCTCGATGTGCCGCATGAGCTGCAGTTGGTCTTCGGCAGGAGCTTATATATCTCAACGGCGGTTTTCATGGCAGGTCAACTTAACGCTTTTTAAGACGGCTGTCAATGTGAAATCCGTACGGTTCTTCAGACTGCTTTTCTATTACTCCCTGGAAATTCTTTATTTTCTTGACAGGTGAACAAATGTTCACTATACTTGTATGCATGCCGGTTGAGATTGATGAGCCCATTAAAGTCGGGGCCGTGTTTTCCCGGGGAGCAGTGCGGCCGGTCTGGTTTTACCGGAAGGGCCGGCAGATTCCGATACGGGAAATTGCTTTTACCTGGAAGACATGGGAGGGGAGAGCGGCGGTTCTCCACTTCTCCGTATCGGACGGGCGGGGGCTGTATGAGCTGCAATTTAACATCGAGACGCTGGGATGGCGGCTTATGAATGTGGAATGCGGAATTCGGAATGTGGAATGAAAAAAACGAAGAGAATGGAGGAAAAGATGCGGGGTGATGATCACAAAGAGCTTCGCCTTGAGGGTGATCAGAATGGTTGAGGCACTGCCGAAGGGAAGAACATCTGAAGTTATTGGGAGACAATCGGTTCGCTCGGGAACTTCCGTGGGCGCAAATTATCGGGCGGCATGCAGGGCTAAATCACCTGCGGATTTTATTTCGAAGATGGGAACGGTCGAGGAAGAAACGGACGAGTCCATATTCTGGATGGAACTCATTATGGAATCAGGATTAATGCAAGAGCGGCTTTTAAAAGACCTGATGCGCGAAGCTGGCGAAATCCTGGCCATTATTGTTTCGTCGATAAAAACGGTAAGAAAGACGACCACGTCATGAAAAGAGCGCGCGGTGAAGTGTCGGGTTTTAATTCCACATTCTGCATTCCGAATTCCGCATTTCGGATGCGCAGCATTCTCCACATCGACATGAACGCATTTTTCGCCTCCGTGGAACAACGCGCGAACCCTGTTCTTCGCGGGAGGCCAATCGCCGTTATCGGTTCTGAGCACCGCGGCGTCGTGCTTTCACCGTCCTACGAGGCCCGTGCCTTTGGCGTGAAAACCGGCATGACCTACGGGGAGGCGAAGCGGGCCTGCCCGGACATCGTTTTCGTTCCCGCCGACTCTGCAAAGTACTCCCACGCCTGCGAGGGGTTGATTGAGATATGGAAGGACTTCACGCCGCTCGTAGAGCTGTTCTCAATCGACGAGGCGTTTCTGGACGTGACGGGTTGTGAGAAGCTCTTCGGCGATCCGGTCAGAATCGCCGTTCATATCAAGGAGCGGGTATGGGACGAGGAGCGACTTACCTGTTCGATCGGCATCGGTCCGAACAAACTTCTCGCGAAACTCGGCAGCGACTTGCAGAAGCCGGACGGTCTCGTGCTCATCACTCCCGATGATGTGGCGGACGTGCTCGAGAACCTTCCGGTAAGGGAACTCTGCGGAATCGGGCCGCGGCTGGAGCAGCATCTTGCGGCCATGGGAATACGGACATGCGGCGAACTGGGCCGTTCTCCGCTCAGACAGATGACGGCGCGCTTCGGCGTTCTCGGAGAAAGGCTCAGAGACATGGGGCGGGGGATCGATCATGAGCCTGTTGCGCCCCTCTTCGATCCGGGAAACGAAGAAGGCGCCAAATCCATGGGTCACAGCATGACGCTCGATCAGGACTGCTCGGACCGGGGGGAGATCGAGAGACATGTTCTTCAGCTTTCGGAAAAAGTGGGCAGAAGGCTCCGCCGGCACGCATACAGCGGAAGGACCGTCAGCCTCACGCTCCGGTACGCCGACTTTCAGACATTCAGCCGTCGGAAGAAGTTGCCAGAGGCCATAAACCATGGCCTCGATATTTATGCAGCCGTTCTCGGCATATTCGCTGAGATCGCCCTGCGCCAGCCGGTGCGGCTCGTGGGCGTGAGCGTGTCGGATCTCGAGAGAAATGTCAAACAGATGCCGCTGTTCGAAGACGAGCTCAAGCGCATATCTGCTGCACAAGCAATGGACAGGATCAATGATCGCTACGGCGATTTCACCGTGACCTGGGGTACGCTCATTCAGCGCTATGATCACGAAAGGATCATTTCGCCGGCATGGAGGCCCACAGGAGAGAGGAAGTATTAATTCAAATGCGGATGTCGGGATCGGGAATTCCGAATTAACGGAAATAAAATAAATGGACACCGGTAAATGCATACGACTGCCGACATCGTGTCTCGCAAAATTGGCAACAAAATCCTGATTCGTACAGTTTAAGTAGTCGGTGAGCGGCGCCGAGAAGATCGGCGAAGACAAAAGGTTGACAATATTCCCCGGTGCAGATAAAATAAAACTCGGACTGCGTCGGTGAGGCTGCAGGGCTTGAAATAATTTTGAAATAATTCAATATACGTTCGTTACCGCATTTTAACGGGAGGAGCGTGCATTTATTGAATAGAAAGGATTTGATGAAAAGAGCTCTGTATCTCGAGTACATCACGGTCGCATGGAATGTCGTTGAATCGGTCGTTGCCGTGGGTGCGGGTCTCGTTGCGGGCTCGATCGCCCTTACCGGTTTCGGTCTGGACAGTATTATCGGAACCGCCTCGGTGGGCATGCTCTTGTGGAAGTACCGCTCGGATGTGAAAGGCCGGCAAACGAAGGAAGACCACACAACGGCTGAACGAAGAGCGCTGTTCGTGGTCGGCATCGCTTTCTTTCTGCTTGCATTGTATATGTTAAACGAAGCAGGGTCCCGGTTCTATTATAAAGAAAAACCGGAGGTGAGCTTCATTGGACTTGCCCTTTCAGCGGTTTCTCTCATCATAACGCCGGCGCTGGCGTTCCTGAAATTCCGCACGGCAAAGCTGCTCGAGAGCAAGTCGTTGAGGGCCGATGCCGTGGAGACGGCGCTCTGCGCTTGCCTCGCGTTTATCCTATTTCTGGGCATGAGCCTTTATGCATGGCGCGGCTGGTGGTGGGCCGACCCCGCTGCGGCACTGGTCATGCTTCCCTTTATCGCCCGCGAGGGCTGGCATGCCATCGAAGAAAGCAAGGGGACTGCCTGTGGCGCCGGAACGGCGAAGACCGGAGCATGATGCTCTGGAGAAGCGGCGGATCCAGGGAAAAAGGCCATGGTAAACCTGAAGAGGTCACAGGCGAGATAAGTTCGGCGACGACGAATGAATAGTCCGCCGACCGTGGAACACGCGGTCAAGGCGATTAAACGGGTGAACGAAATGGTTCAGCGGAACTTATCGACCGCCGCGGGACTTGCCGCATCAGCACCGAACACCTCAGCATACGGGCAGGCAGTCTGCAAGTCTTACGGGAAAGTTCATGTTAAGCGGGAAGGGAAAGGAGCGCCTTTCGACAACCGCCGCAGGGGTCCAATCGACCGGCGGCAGCCTCCTGTCTCTCCTTAGCCGGGCGACTGCCCCGCCTCCAGGAGACTGATGATCGGCTCCTCCGGCTTGGGAAGTCCCGCTATTTTCCACGCAATGAGCGGATTCATGAACTTTTCATTCACGCAGTCTTTGGGCAGGTGAATATTTTTGCAGACTGCGTTCAGAATAGGAAAGAAGTTATACGTTTTGTAGTACTCGCGGATGAATTTCAATGCCGCTATCCTGTCCTCCGTCAACTCTGCTAATCCTTCCCGCATTGCCAATACCTTCGCTACGTCTTCATTCCAGTCGTCGAAATTCACCAGGTACCCTTCATCATCCACATTGATCTTTTTCTCTTCATACTCAATCACAGGCATGGCAAACTCCTTTTAACAACGCTCCACCAAAATATCTGCTTAAATGCTAGTACACTGAAAAGAAGATGTCAAGGCAGCCATTCCCGCAGAACTTCTGCCCGCACTGTCCGTATCCCGCACGCAAGCGAAATATTACGACCTTAGACCTAAATAAATAATGAACAAAATGATGACTCATCGTGCTTCCGCACATGAAAGTCTCTTGGAGCGAGCTTTTCAAAATCAATACTCTGCCTGTCGTTACACCTCATGCGTTACTTTTCAGCAGTGAGGCAACCTGCCTTTTTTTTAAACAGGTGCCTAAAAGTGCATCTTGAAGCGATTTGAAAAATTGCCGAAGATATTTAAAAAGCAGATAATATCTTAATGAAATCAGTGCTTTTTTAGAAACGGGCATGTTGCCCTATCTATGGCACGGCCCTTGCTAACTACACGAGCAAAGTGCTTATGTATAAATGATAGCAAACATCCGGAGGGCATCGCATGAAACTGGTGAAATGTATTATCCAGCCTTACAAGCTGGACGACGTAAAAGATGCTTTGGCAGGTATGAAAGTCCAGGGCATGACCGTTACCGAGGTGAAAGGGTTCGGCAGGCAGAAGGGCCATACCGAACTCTATCGCGGCGCAGAGTATACCATCGATTTCGTTCCCAAGGTGGAGGTAGAGATCGTCGTGCACGATAATTCGTTAAACGATGTTCTGGACGCGGTGATGAAAGCAGCTAGGTCCGGGAAGGTCGGCGACGGGAAAATATTCGTTATCGACGTGGCCGATGCGGTACGGATCAGGACCGGCGAGTCCGGCGACGCGGCGCTGTAATCGAATCAAGGAAATTACCGCAGAGGAACACGGCAAGGGAAAACACAGGATTCACAACGTTCACCACGCACGCCTTGCTATTTCGACGTCCCGGCGGCTAATGATAATTCCATGGAGGGAAAAATGAAGGAATTTGATGTTCGCAAACTGGTGCTCTTGGTTCTCCTATGCATAGCAGTGTTCGCGGTCGCGCCGGCCGCCATAACGGCCCAGGAGGCTGCTCCTCCCGCGGGCGCCCCTGCTGCAGCGGCAACCCCCGCTCCGAAGATAGACACGGGCGACACGGCGTGGATGATCGTGGCCACGGCACTCGTCATGCTCATGTCCATTCCGGGCCTGGCGCTGTTCTATGGAGGGCTCGCAAAACGCAAGGATTCACTCAATACCATGGCGATGACGTTCGTGACCTTTTGCGTGGTGAGTCTTCTCTGGGTCATCTACGGGTATCCCCTGGCGTTCGGCGCCGACGTCGGCGGCATCATCGGGAGCGCTGAACATCTGTTTTTGAAAGGGATCGGGTCAAACAGCATCTCTGACCTGGCGAAGACGATCCCGGAGTACATCTATATCGTGTACCAGCTCACCTTTGCGGCGATTACCGTAGCCCTGGCGAGCGGCGCCTATATAGAACGGATGAAATTCTCGGCATGGGTCCTCTTTTCAATACTCTGGATGACCGTGGTGTATCTTCCGGTAGCGCACTGGGTGTGGGGCAACGGGTTCCTCGCGAAGCTCGGCGCGCTCGACTTTGCGGGCGGAACGGTTGTTCACATCAATGCCGGCATCGCGGCGCTTGTGGGCGCCTTGATCCTCGGCAGGCGCCGCGAAAAGCCGATCATTCCGGGCAACCTGACGCTCGTAGTGACCGGCGCGGGGCTCCTCTGGTTCGGATGGTTCGGATTCAACGCCGGCTCTGCCCTGACGGCAAGCGGCCTGGCGGGAGCGGCATTCATCAACACCAATACCGCAACGGCCGTAGCGGCCCTCGCGTGGATGTTCACGGAATGGCTGCACTCCGGCAAACCGACGGTGCTCGGCCTGGCGTCGGGCGCGGTCGGCGGTCTCGTCGCCATTACTCCGGCAGCGGGGTTCGTAAACATCACGGGCGCGATAGTCATAGGAATCGCGGCAGGTATCATCCCGTTCTTCGCCGTGGCCAAACTGAAGCCGAAGTTCGGCTATGACGACACCCTTGACGCCTTCGGCATACACGGAGTCGGCGGGACCATCGGCGCCATCCTCACCGGCATTTTCGCGGACCCGGCGATCAACGAAGCGGGTAAGGGGCTTCTCTACGGCAATCCGGGGCAGCTCCTGACGCAGTTGATCGCAGTGGGCGTAACATTAGTGTACAGCGGCGTCATGACCTTTATTATCTTCATGGTCATCAAGGCCGTGATCGGCGTGCGGGTCGAAGCCGAAGACGAGGTGGTCGGGCTCGATGAGAGCCAGCACGGCGAGAAGGCGTATAACCTGTAAGCAGTCATCCCGGCTCGGTCCACGACGGGAATACGAAGCGTTTTAAACCGGGCGGGCGGCGTTGCCATGAATGAAAACCCGGGAGGTCAAGGCTTCTAGGAAACTTTGTCCTTCTGAACGATGTAGACGCCCGACAGAACAGCGACGGCTCCGATGATCTGGAAAAAAGTCATGCGTTCTCTCAGGGCCAGGGCGGCTACGAGGAGCGCCACGACCGGAACAAGATATTGATACACAACGGTCCTTGCGACGCCGATTTTTTTGATCCCCTGATACCAGAGGGTAAAACCGATACTTCCGGAAATGAATGAAGAATAGCACAAAGCGGCCCATGACCGGGAGGAGATCGTAAGCCAGGACTGGTTAAGCATTTCATACACGCTTGCCGGGAGAAGCAGCACGGTCCCGGCGGCCATGCTGTAAGCGGTGATTTTGACTGCGGAATACTTTGCCAGGAGCGGTTGAGCTTTTATGCTGTAGAGCGCCCAAAGAACTGCGGCGCAGAGGGTGATCAGGTCTCCGGCAAGGCCGTGATGCGTAGCGCCGGGGCCCTCGGTCCCGCCTTTCATGATCAGAAATACTCCCAGAAAGGAGAGGATCAGTCCCGCGCCGATTTGGCTTGTGGGACGCTCCTTACCCGACAGCGCCAGAAGAAGAACGGCAAACAGCGGCGACGTGGAGACGAAAAGGGCCGAGTTCGAAGCTGTCGTGTACTTGAGACCGTATACAAAAAAAGTGTTGTACAACGTTATGCCGATAAGGCCGAGCCTTATCACGGGGACACGGTCCTCGCGCTCGATGCCGAACGGCTCACGGGTGAAAATCATGAGGCCGAAGAGGAAAAACGTCGAGAGCGAGTACCTGACCACGTTAAAACTCATGGGAGAAAACTCGATGAGCGCGTATTTTGCGACTGCAAAATTGACGCCCCAGATAATGGAAACCAGTATGAGGAGAAGGTTCATCATGGCGGTCCTGGCGTAGAGCATCATGCACAGGGTAATGGAGCATGTTGACCTGCTCTGAACTCCGCTCTTTGCCCTATGCTGTTCGAGCGCAGCGGCAACTATATCATAAATTTGCTTGAATACTCAAATTTATTGTGTTATCTATAGCTTATGCTGATTTCCAGACCGCAGATCAAGGAGCTTACCGCCGATATCCTGGATGGACTCGTGGACGGCGTCATCGTAGTCGACGCGGACAGGAGGGTCGTCATATGGAACAGGGCCGCGGAAGAAATAACAGGCATCAAGGCGTCCGATGCGCGCGGCAAGAGCCTTGCTAAGGTGCTTTCGGAGAACCCGGCAGCCGTGAGCCAGGTGCAGAAGACCTTCTCCACGGGAAGGTCCTATTCCGACTACGAGGCGGAGCTGGCGGTAAAGCACAGAGCACCGCTTCCGGTGGGGCTGGTCACGAGCGTTCTGACGGACCACAACGGCATTCCGGCGGCGGTCATCCTTACGGTCCGGGATCAGGCGGGGGTGAGGGACCTCAAAGACCGCATGCGCCGGTCTGACAGGCTGGCGGTGCTCGGTACGCTTGCGGCAGGGATCGCCCACGAGATCAAGAACCCCCTCGTGGGCATACGGGGGGCAGCGCAACTCATGAAATCGGAACTTCGCGCCGGATCAAGGCGCGCCGGCGACAAGAACCTGGCGGAGTACAGCGACGTGATCCTGAGGGAGGCGGACAGATTGAATGCGGTGCTCGAGGGGATTCTCGATTTTACAAGGATCAAACCGCGTGAAATCGGAAAATACAACATACACTCGATCCTCGACCGGGTTTTGACCCTTCTCGAGGAAAGCGCGCGGCAGAACGGCATCGTTCTCTCCCGTCAGTACGATCCGAGTCTCCCCGACGTCTTCGTGAATCAGGACCAGTTGATACAGGTGTTCCTGAACATCATAAAGAACGCGATTGAGGCAATGTCGCGCGGGGGCAGGCTTACGGTGATTACGAGAGTGTCCGACCTGTTCACGAGCGTCCAGGCGGACGGCAGGAAACACCGGCTCCTGGTCGTCAAAGTGGTCGACACCGGGCAGGGCATAAAGCCGGAGCATTTGAACGACATCTTCACTCCCTTTTTTACGACCAAGGACAAGGGGGTCGGGCTCGGCCTGGCGCTTTCATACCAGATCGTGCAGGAACATCTCGGGACGATCAGGGTCGAGAGCCGGGAAAATGAAGGAACCGCATTCAGTGTGTATCTGCCGCTGGCGGGATAAGCGGCATGGTGCATGGAGCGGAGGGCATAGAGCGAAGGACATCGTACATTGAGGCGGCTTCGTGCGCTTTGCGCATTTATTTATTATGACGAACGAACGGGTATTAATAGTCGACGACGACGAGAGCGTTCGCTGGGTGCTCAAGAAGTCGCTCGAAAAAGAGAGGATTGAAACCGCGCTCGCGAAGGACGCGGCCGAAGCTCTGGAGCGGCTCAAGGAAGGCGATATCGCCGTGGTGCTCATGGACATCCGGATGCCCGGAATGAGCGGCTTTGACGCGCTCGAGAAGATACAGGGCGAAGGACGCCAAATATCCGTCATCATCATGACCGCCCAGGCGACGATGCAGAACGCCATCGAGGCCATGCGGCGCGGCGCCTTCGACTACATCACGAAGCCTTTTGACCTGGACGAGGTGAACATCCTCGTCAGAAAGGCAATCGAGGTCAGGCGACTTTCACTCGAGGTGGACGCGCTCCGCGCCGAAGTGCGCGAAAAGTACGAGGGCGGGCTGGTCGGTAATACTCCCGCGATGCAGGAAATCTACAAGACCATCGGCCGCGTGGCTGAGAGCGACGCCACGGTTCTGATCCATGGCGAGAGCGGCACCGGAAAAGAGCTCGTCGCGCGGGCCATCCACTACCACAGCAAGCGGTCGGGCAGGCCTTTCGTGGCGGTGAATTCAGCGGCAATTCCGTCCGAACTCCTCGAAAGCGAACTTTTCGGCCATGAGAAGGGCGCGTTTACCGGCGCGATCAGCCGCAAGATCGGCAAGTTCGAAGCAGCGGCGGGCGGCACCCTGTTTCTGGACGAGATCGGCGACATGAACCTCCCGCTCCAGGGCAAGCTCCTTCGCGTGCTCCAGGAGAAGGAGTTCGAACGGGTGGGCGGAAACGAAGCGATCAGGACGGACGTGCGCGTAATAGCCGCGACCCACCAGAACCTTGAAAAGGCCGTGCGAGAGAAGCGGTTCCGCGATGACCTGTTCTACCGCCTGAACGTAATTCAGATCAACATCCCCCCGCTCAGGAAGCGCAAAGACGATATTGTCCCGCTCGCGGAATACTTCATGCAGAAATATCAGCCAAGCCCTGGAAAGGCCAAGGTGCTCACCCCGGAGACGCTCAAGATCCTCCGTGCCTATGACTGGCCCGGGAACGTGCGTGAACTGGAGAACGCGGTCCAGCGCGCCATCACTCTCTCCCAGGGCGACAAGATATTCCCCGATGCGCTTCCGCCCCAGATTTTCAAACCCGGGCACGGCGTTGCACTCTCGTTTGAGAACTTCCTCGAAGAGAAACTCGCCGACCTCGTCGAGCGCATGGGCGGGCTCGAGCGGGGAGACATCCACTCCATGGTGATCCAGCGCGTGGAAAAGCCGCTCATTACTCTCGTGCTCAAAAAAACCGAGGGCAACCAGGTGCGCGCCGCGAACCTGCTCGGCATCAACCGTAACACGCTCAGAAAGAAGATCAAGGAACTGGGCATCAGGGGTTCGTTTCATGACGACGGCGACGTTGGGGAAGAATAAAGCGAAGGGTCTGCGGTATCGCCGCATGACAGCTGCGAAAGCTTTCCCGTAAATTCAGGCCGAACTCTCTCACCGACGTCCGATCCGTCGTGATCCTCCATAAGCACGCCCGCGATCGCTGTCACAGCTCTATTTCATTATAAGCAGTATATACGAAGATGGTGAAATCGTTCTGGATGCGGTCGTGTCGCAGGGCAACGGAAGGGGAAAGATGCTCGAGGGCAAAAGCGACCATGTGCTCGGGAGAGGTGTAGTTCAGCTCCACGTCCTTGACGGGCGTGTGAGATGAGAGAGCGTTCAGCGCAAGGCCCTTGTTACAATGTTTGAAGAGGTTGAGAAGGGCGTTCTTGGTGTCGTCGGCGACTCCGGGGACCCGCAGGTTGAAGACGCCGCAGATGAAGATGTAGTCGTAGAATCCCTCGAGTGTGTCCTCGTCGATGTCCATGACCATGAAGGCGCATTCGGGATATTTCTCCTTCGCAAGGTTGATGAAGTTCTCGTTGATATCCACGCCGGTATATCGCACGCTGATTCCACGCCGTTTCAGAAACCTGTAGAAATCTCCGGTGCCGCACCCGTAATCCAGTATCTTCTGATTGTTGAGGTCGGGCGCGATGTCGAGAAGCGCGTGGTAGCGCATGATCTGTCCTTTCGGCGTCCAGCGGAGAGCTTCGGGCCGATCGCCGAATTTTTTAAGATGCATGTTGTAAAACGACAGGAGTTGCTCACGTGCAAGGGGATCCATGATTCGCCTCCATAAGATATCGTAGGAATTGTACGGAATTTATCATGGGAAAGCAAGAGTAACGGAATATCGCACATGCATAACCGCGTTCTACTTTTAAATAATGCTGACTTTGAATAGTGATTTTGTTTGATTTCACGCTTCAAGAGTAGTAATATTTTTTGTAATGGTAATGATTGTTCAGTTTTGAGATTAAAAATTCAAGTTGTTTGTCTTTTTGTGTAATGTTTTACTTGACAAAAAAAATACAGTGGATTAAAATTTATAGAAGTTTTGCTAATTTAAAATTTAATGTTTTAGGGAGTAGCGTATGACACCAAGTACCTATCTTCCAGAACAGTACCTTGCGGTGGTAATCTTTCTGCTGCTCGGTACGGCTCTCGGCCTTGGCCTTCTGTTCGTCGGCTGGTTCGTCCGACCCAAAAGACCCTATCCCGAAAAGTTATTGACCTACGAATCAGGCATTACCCCTTTCATGGATGCCCATCAGAGATTTTCAATCCGCTATTACATCGTTGCAATGCTTTTCCTCATATTCGATATCGAAGCCGTGTTCCTCTACCCCTGGGCCGTTGCCTACGGCCAGATCGGATTGTACGGGTTCGTTGAGATGATGATCTTTATCGCCATCCTGCTCGTTGGATATTTTTACGCCTGGAAGAAAGGGGCGCTCGAATGGGAGTAATGCAGAACCAGTTTAAAGATGGATACATAACGACGAAGATCGACTCGATGATCAATTACCTGCGTGCCGGATCCATCTGGCCTCTGACGTTCGGGCTCGCCTGCTGCGCCATTGAGATGATCCAGTACTACTCGGCCCCGCAGCACGATTTCGATCGCTTCGGCACGCTGCCGCGCGCTTCTCCCAGACAGTCCGACCTCCTGCTTGTTGCTGGTACGCTTACCAAAAAGATGGCGCCGATCGTACGGAGGGTTTACGACCAGATGCCGGAGCCGCGGTATGTGATCGCCATGGGAAGTTGCGCAAGCTCCGGAGGCATCTTCGATACCTACAGCGTGGTGCAGGGAGTGGACAATATCGTTCCTGTTGACGTCTATATCCCGGGCTGTCCGCCGAGACCCGAAGCACTCATGAACGGCATCATCAAATTGCAGGAAAAGATAAAGAAGGAAAAATACATCAGGAAGTAACCATTCCTGTCAGAGCGTGAGTGATGCTCTGAGACTGTTTTTCACCGGATCGCTGCGTCTTCTCATTCCCTTCGAAACGTTGGCGCCTGGTGCAGACCCTGTATATCAATTAAGGCAGCCAGAGATTTACCAGTTGTTACATAAGCGCTACAGATGTGAGTTCGGAAACATTATAATATTACAATGAGGTTGTATGGATCCAGAACAGATCGCACGAATGATTGAAGAAAAATTTTCCGACCAGGTTCTCGGCACGACGACCTATGCGGGCCAGGTGGGTATCATGCTCAAGAGGGACAGGATCATAGACGTCTGCCGCTACCTGCATGACGACCCGTCGCTCAAGATGGATCATCTGGCGGATCTTACAGCGGTCGATTATTCCGCCTATCCCGGAGATACGGGGGAGAGGTTCGAAGTCGTATATAACCTTATCTCGACAGTTTACCGGCACCGGATACGGCTCAAGGCGAGGGTCCCGGAAAACGACCCGAGGATCGACACGGTCGTTTCCGTGTGGAACACGGCAAACTGGCACGAACGGGAGACCTATGATCTCATGGGGATCATGTTCGTTGGCCATCCGGACCTGCGCAGGATCCTTCTGCCCGAGGACTGGGAGGGGCACCCGCTCAGGAAGGAATACCCGCTCAGGGGATATTAAAAAATTCTAAGGTTCAAAGTTCCGAGCCGGCATGCGCGCGGAATTCGAAGCGAACAGCAAGTTCTGATATCTGACATACGTAATTCACGGTGAAGATCATGTCTCCTATCGATACGGACCGGAAAGAAATCGTCCAAAAAGAAATAACGCTCAACATGGGGCCCCAGCACCCGAGCACGCACGGCGTGCTCCGCCTGGTACTCGACCTGCAGGGCGAGACGGTGGTGGGGTGCGATCCCCGTCCCGGCTACCTGCACCGGGGAATAGAAAAATGGATGGAGAGCAGGACTTACCACCAGATCATTCCCATGACCGATCGTCTGGACTATATCTCGTGCATGAACAACAACCTCGGATATGTAGTAGCGGTCGAGAAGCTGGCCGGGATAGCCGTGCCGGAGCGGGCGCAGTTCATCAGGACTATTGCCGCGGAGCTGACCCGCCTCAGCGCGCACCTCGTCTGGCTGGGCACGCATGCGCTCGATATCGGCGCCATGACGGTCTGTCTCTATGCGCTCAGGGAACGCGAGTTGATCCTCGATCTTCTCGAGATGGCGAGCGGAGCGCGACAGACGGTAAGTTATGCCCGTATCGGCGGCGTACGGAACGACGTGCCGAGGGACTTTATCGATAAGTGTTATGAGTTCACGGAGCTCTTCCCCAAGAGGATCGAAGAGTACGACACCCTGATCCGGGAAAACCGGATATGGCTCAAACGAACCAAGGGCATCGGCGTGATGTCGGCTGAAGACGCTGTCAACTACGGCTTGACGGGCGGCACGCTCAGGGGGTCGGGGGTGAACTACGATATACGCAAGGTCGAGCCCTACGCGGCGTACGACAAGGTGGAGTTCGACGTGCCGCTCGGAAAGAACGGCGACGTATATGACCGGTATATCGTCCGCGTAGAAGAGATGCGCCAGAGCAACCGGATCATCAGGCAGTGCCTCGACAAGATGAAGTCCGGCCCCGTGATGACGGAGGACCTGCGCTACGCGATACCGGAAAAAATGAACGTCATGAAGAACATGGAATCGCTGGCGCACCAGTTTGTGCTCATGAGCAAGTGGATCCCTATGCCCAAAGGCGAGGTCTACGTCGCCACCGAAGTGCCGAAGGGGGAACTCGGATTTTACATTGTCAGCGACGGCAGCGGCCGGCCGTACCGTATCAAGATCCGCGCTCCTTCGTACGTAAACCTGAGCGCCATTCCCAAGATGGTGACCGGCCATATGATTGCCGATGTGATCGCCTGCATCGGAACGATCGATATCGTGCTCGGTGAATGCGACAGGTAAGTTCTGGCGACCGCGAAGGACTGGAAATGAAGACGAGTACGGAGCCTATGAAATTACGGAAAATACAGGAGATCCTTTCCGCGGAGGTCATCGCAGGCGATAAGCTCATGGACGGCATCGAGGTTGACCGGTGCTACAGCGCGGACCTCATGAGCGACGTCCTCGCCCGGCCCCGGGCGAACGGGATTCTCATAACGGGGCTTACCAATCCCCAGGCTGTGCGGACCGCGGACGTGGCGGACATAAGGGCGGTCTGCTTCGTGCGGGGGAAAAAACCGGCCCCCGAGGCAATCACCCTCGCGATGCAAAAGGACATACCGCTCTTTGTTACATCGTTGACCATGTTTGAAGCCTGCGGCGTCCTCTATGCGAACGGCTTAAGAGGGGTCAGCGAGTAACCATGAATCCGGAACGCCGCAAACAGGCGACGGTGGACAGGGTCACCAAAACGCAGGAGATGGTCTATGAAATCACCGTCGGAGAAGTAATGTCGCCGAAGGTGGTGACCGTGGATCCGGATCAGACCATGGCTGAAGTCCGGCTCCTCATGCGGGACAATCGCATCTCAGGCACGCCGGTCGTGGAAAACGGGAAGCTCGTGGGCCTGATCAGCATCGAAGACCTGATCAACGCCCTCATCGACAACGACATGAGTGCTCCCGTCAGGGAGAAGATGACGAAAGACGTCGAGTGCCTGTACACCGACGAGTTGCTGGTCCAGTGCATTGCCAAATTCACCAAGTACGGACATACGCGCTACCCGGTAGTGAACCGGAACGAAGAACTCGTCGGCATCATTACCAAGGGCAATATCGTCGAGGGGCTCCTCAGGAAACTGGAGATCGAGTTCGAAATGACCGAAGCGGGCAGCCATGCCGCCCGGCGCGACCGTCCGACGATGCGGAAGTTCTTCGAAGATGTCTATGCGGACGAACTCAGTTTCATATTCAAGTACAATATTGCAGGCCAGACCCTGAAAGACTCGGGGAAGGCGGCCAGCGAGCTGAAGAATGCGCTCAAAAAGCTTGGCGTCTGTCCGCCGCTCCTCCGGCGGATCGGCGTGGCCACATACGAGGCCGAAATCAATATCGCGTCCTACACGAACGGAGGAATGATACAGGCGACCGTAGAGAAGTGGGGGATCACCGTGGAAGCCGTCGACAAAGGCCCGGGGATTCCCGATGTCGAACTCGCGATGCAGCCTGGATATTCTACCGCACCCGATTGGGTGCGGGAACTGGGGTTCGGTGCCGGAATGGGCCTGGTGAACATCAAGAAATGCTCCGATGAAATGAACCTCGAATCAAAGGTGCCGGACGGGACTCGACTCACGATGAGGTTTTATTACACGAGCTGACCGGGAAGCGGCGATGAAACTGAAAGACCTCGTAAAGGATTTCGGTCTTGAAGTGAAGGCCGGTGCGAACAGCCTTGACGGGGAGGTGCGCGCGGGATACGCGAGCGACCTCATGTCGGACGTCCTCGCTCATGCCGGGGAAGGGAGCGTCTGGATTACGCTCCACGTGCACCAGAACATCGTGGCCGTAGCTTCGCATAAGGGATTGTCAGGCATCATCCTGGTACAGGGCAGACAGCCGGAAAAGGATACACTGGCCAAGGCTGAAGAAGAAAACATCCCGATCATGGTGAGCAGCCTGCCGGCATTCGAACTGGTCGGCAGAATGTTCAAGGCTGGTATTAGTGGTATGCAGGCGGATTAAGGCGGACCTTCACGTGCATACGTGCCTGTCGCCCTGTTCGGGTCTCGATATGTCGCCGCTCAGGGTCGTCCAGGAATCCCTGAAAAAAGGCCTCGACCTGATAGGCATCTGCGACCACAACTCTGCGGAAAACGTTCTGGCCGCAAAGAAAGCGGGCAGGGCACGGGGACTGACGGTTCTCGGCGGGATGGAGGTCGCCTCTTCCGAAGAGGCGCACATCCTGGTGTTCTTTGATCACGATGAAGACCTGCTGCGTTTTCAGCAGTTTATTTACGGGCACCTGAGCGGCAGGAACGATGAAAACGCATTCGGCCAGCAGGTAGTCGCAGACGAGGACGACGGCGTCACGGGGTTCTGCGACCGCCTCCTCATCGGCGCAACGTCGCTTCCGGCCGAAAGCATCGTCGAAGCGGCGCGCTCCGCGCGGGGCGGGAGCCTCGTGGTTGCCGCACACGTCGACCGCGAGAGTTTCAGCATCATCGGCCAGCTCGGCTTCGTTCCTCCCGGTCTTGCGGTAGACGCCCTGGAGATATCGGGCGCCACGTCCTTTGATGAGGCGCGGAAACGGTTTCCCGACTGCAGGAGATATCCGCTGATCACAGCGTCAGACGCTCATGCGCCGGGGGACATAGGGAAAAAATCGGTGTACTTCCATATAGAAGACGGCTGCGTGAGCGAAATCAAGAAGGCCCTTGCAGGCGAGGACGGCAGGAAGGTGGTTTACTGAGGTTTTGGAAGACATCTCTTTGCATATCCTCGACATAGCGGAAAATTCCATCAGCGCGCATGCAAAGAGGGTTGAAATCATTGTTACCCGGGAGAAGGAAAAAGACCTTCTCAGGGTGGAAATCCACGACGACGGAAGCGGTATGGACACGGAAACGCTTAAGAAGATCCGTGACCCGTTCTTTACCACGAAGAAGAAGAAAACAGGGCTGGGGCTTCCCTTTCTCGCCCAGGCGGCGGAGCAGGCCGGTGGGAATGTTGTCATAGACTCGGCTCCGGGAAAAGGCACGAGGGTAACGGCTACATTCGCGTTGAGCCATGTGGACCGTCCGACGCTGGGAAATGTCGGCGAAACGCTCCTCACGCTTATCGCGGGACATCCTGACCTCGATTTTGTGTACGAAATGCGGGACGAAAACGGGATCTTCAGGGTTGACACAGAAGAGATGAAAAAGGAACTCGACGGTGTGCCGATCAACGCACCGCTCGTGCTTGAAGCCCTCAGGAACATGCTCCGGGAAAGGTCCGGATTTGACGACTGAAATTACACCTTGAAAGAAAGAGGTACACGCTCATGAGTAATGATGCGGTTGCGGAGGCCGCGGCGGACGCGAAGAGTTCGCACCACAGGAAAGAACATGGAGGAGACGAGATTTCTCCGGAAATGTTCAAGAAGCTCGACGGAATCATCGAGCGGTATAAGGACAAGCCGGGCTCGCTCATCCCCGTGCTTCAACAGGCGCAGGAGGTGTGCGGCTACCTTCCCCACCGGGTGCAGCGTTACATCGCCGAGGGAATGAAGATTTCTCCGAGCGTGGTGTTCGGCGTGGCCACGTTCTACTCCTATTTCACGATCGTGCCGCGCGGCAAACATGTTGCGCGTGTCTGTCTGGGCACGGCATGCTACGTGAAGAGGAGCGAAGAGATCCTCGACAAGCTCAAGAAGGAACTCGGCATCGATGTCGGGGAGATCACCAAAGACAGGAAGTTCTCGCTCGAGGCGGTCCGCTGCCTCGGCGCATGCGGTCTCGCGCCGGTGATGGTCGTGGGACAGGACACCTACGGCGCGGTAGACCCGAATAAAGTGTTAGATATTCTGAAAAAATACGAGTAGAAATCCTGAATGCGAAATCCGAAATTCTAAATAATTATCGAAAACAGATCAAGGGTTCGATACCAAATTTGGAATTTCCCCTTACGAGGGGGTACGATGGCGAAAATCACGATCGAAGACCTGAAAAAAATCAAAGAGAATTATCATGCATCCCAGGCCCTCCGTGAGGGCGGGTACCGCGTCAAGATCACCGTGAACATGGGCACCTGCGGCATCGCGGCGGGAGCCCGTGCCGTCATGAACGCAATCCTCGATGAAGTAAGCAAGTCGAATCGCCAGGACATCGCTGTCACGACATCGGGCTGCGCGGGCCTGTGCAGCAAGGAGCCGATGGCCACCGTTGAGACGGCCGGACAGCCGCCGGTGAAGTACATCGCCCTGACGGACGAAAAGGCGCGGAAAATATTCGCGGAACACGTTATCGGGGGAAATCCGGTCAAGGAATATGCGCTCGTGGCCGGGCACGAAACTACATATTAACGACAGGGAGTATTAGAACTGTGGACACATACCGCTCGCATATCATGATCTGCGCAGGCACGGGCTGCGTGGCAAACGGATCGCTCAAGATCAAAGACGCGCTCGAGACGGAAATCATCAGGCAGAACCTCCAGAAAGAGGTCAAGGTCGTACTGACCGGGTGCAACGGCTTCTGCGCCAAGGGCCCGGTCATGGTGGTTTATCCCGACGACATCTTCTACCAGATGGTGAAGGTCGAGGACGTTCCGCATCTCGTGGAAGAGCATTTCGTAAAGGGCCGTCCCGTGCAGAAGTTCCTCTACACGCCGCCCGCCCAGAAGGACGCCATCCCGGTGATGAACGACATCCCGTTCTTCAAAAACCAGGTGCTGCGGGCGCTCCGGAACAGGAGCCTGATCGATGCCGAGAGAATCGAGGAGTATATCGCCCGCGACGGATATATGGCAGCGGCAAAGGCGCTCCTTGAGATGACGCCGGAGCAGATCGTGAATGAGGTGAAGAAATCGGGGCTCCGCGGCAGGGGCGGCGCCGGGTTCCTCACCGGACTCAAATGGGAACTGTGCGCCCGTGTTCCCGGAGACATCAAGTATATTCTGTGCAACGGCGACGAGGGAGACCCCGGCGCATTCATGGACCGGAGCGTCATGGAAGCGGATCCGCATTCAGTGCTTGAAGGCATGATCATCGCTGCCAAAGCCATCAACGCCCATTACGGGTATATCTATGTACGGGCGGAGTATCCGCTCGCCGTGCATCGTCTCCAGCTCGCCATCGACCATGCCAAGGATCGCGGCCTTCTGGGCAACGACATCCTCGGTTCGGGCTACGATCTCGACATCGAGATTTACCAGGGCGCGGGCGCCTTCGTCTGCGGTGAGGAAACGGCGCTCATGGCGTCCATCGAGGGAAAGCGCGGCATGCCGAGGCCGAAGCCGCCCTTCCCCGCGGTCAAAGGACTCTGGCAGCGGCCGTCCGTGCTCAATAACGTGGAGACCTTCGCGAACGTGCCGCCGATCATTTTGAACGGTGCCGACTGGTTCGCGAGTCTTGGGACGGAAAAAAGCAAAGGCACAAAGGTGTTCGCCCTTTCCGGCGCGCTCAATAACATCGGACTCGTCGAGGTGCCCATGGGCATCCCGCTCCGGACCATTATCTACGATATCGGCGGCGGCATCAAGAACAACCGGAAGTTCAAAGCTGTCCAGATGGGAGGCCCCTCAGGCGGATGCATCCCCGCATCGCTGCTCGATACGCCCGTGGATTACGAGAACATCAACAAGACCGGCGCCATCATGGGGTCGGGCGGCATGGTGGTGATGGACGAGACCACGTGCATGCCGGCCATGGCGAAATTCTTCCTCGAGTTCACCGAGGACGAGTCCTGCGGCAAGTGCGTTCCCTGCAGGATCGGGAACAAGACGCTCCTCAACATACTCACGCGGATCACGAACGGCGAGGGCCGCGAAGGGGACATCGAACTCCTCGAGAAGCTGTCGCAGCAGGTCAAGGACGCGTCTCTGTGCGGTCTCGGCCAGACGTCGCCCAACCCGGTGCTCACTACGATCAGATATTTCAGGGACGAGTACGAGGCGCACATCAAGGAGCACCGCTGCCCGGCGCGCGTGTGCACGCCGCTCATCAAGTTCGTAGTGAACGAAGAGAAATGCAAAAAATGCGGTCTGTGTTTTAAGGCCTGTCCCTCGGGCGCGATCACGTGGGAAAAGGGGAAAACGGCTTCCATCGACCCGAACAAGTGCACCAAGTGCAAGACCTGCATCAAGGCCTGCAGGTTCTGGGCGATCGATTAAAGCTTTATAGCCACGAAGACACAAAGGCACGGAGCAAGAAAAAAGATAATTTTAATTTTTTTAAACTTCGTGTCTCGGTGAGGCCTGCGGCCACAGTGTCTTTTGTGGCGGAAATTATATGCATCTTCAGTACTGAAAAGGTAGACAACGTATGCAGATGATCACTCTGACCATTGATGGAAAGACGGCAAAGGTAAAGCCCGGCGCGACCATACTCGATGCCGCGAATTCGGTGGGGGTGCGGATACCGACCCTGTGCCATGACAACAAACTGCACCCCTTCGGCGCGTGCAGGATATGCCTCGTCGAAGTACAGGGCACGCCGCGCAAGTTCACGCCGTCGTGCACGACGCCTGCTACGGAAGGCATGGTGGTCCATACCATGACGCCGGCGGTGGTGGAGAGCAGAAGGTTGGTGCTCGAACTGCTGCTTATCAACCACCCGCTCGACTGTCCGGTGTGCGACAAGGCGGGCGCGTGCTCGCTCCAGGACCTGACACACGAGTACGGATTGGGGAAGAGCAGGTTCGACGCCGAGAAGAAATATATTCCGCCGGACTACGAGAGTCCTATCGTCGAGCGGAACATCAGCCGCTGCATTCTCTGCGGCAAGTGCGTGAGAATCTGCGACGAGCAGAACGCGGTGGGCGAGTGGGCCTTTACCCGGAGGGGCACGCGGGCGCGCATCAGCACCGACTTCGACCGGCCGCTTGATTGCGAGTTCTGCGGTGAGTGCGTCGAGATCTGCCCCGTGGGCGCGCTCACGACACGGCAGTTCAAATATAAAGCCCGGTCCTGGAACCTCGACGAAACAAAGTCGGTCTGCAACTACTGCGGCTGCGGCTGCACGACCACGCTCGAAACGCGCAAGGGCAAGGTGGTCCGGGTAAGCCCAGGGAAGGAGAACTATCTCTGTTCAAAGGGACGGTTCGGCTGGGACGCTGTACACCATGAGGGCAGGCTTACGACGCCCAAGATGCGCGTCGGCGACGGGCTCGTGGACTGCACCTGGGACGAGGCCCTGTCGATGATCGCGACGAACCTGAACGTAATCAAGAACAAACGCGGGGCGGCGAGCATCGGAGGCCTGGGATCGGTAAGGACGACGAACGAGGACAACTACCTCTTCCAGAAGTTCATGCGCTCCGTGGTGGGGACAAGCAACGTCGACCTGCTTGCCAGGCTCAAGATACCCCAGGGGCTCAATGCGGCATTCTTTTCCGCGGAGTTGAGCAGGCTGGGGGAGGGCGACGTCGTGCTCGTGCTCGACAAGAACGTCGGCGAGATCAACCCCCTCACGGGCATCGAGGTCGTGCGCGCGGTGAACCGGAAAGGGAAGAAGCTCATCCTCGTGAATAACGGGTTCAACAAGTTCAACAAGATCGCGACGGTCATCGTGAACGCCGAAACGCCCGAGGCGGCGGTCGACGGCCTGATCAAGGCGCTGCAGGGCGGGGAAGCCGCGACGGCGGGAGTCAAAGAGGCGGCGGAACTGCTGAAGGCCGCCGGAAGCGTATCAGTCGTCGTCCCCGCGAAACTCTCGAAAAACGAATATTACCTAATTAAAGAGCTGTCCTCCAGGCTCAAGAACGTTGCGTATTATCCGCTCGTCAGGAGGAGCAATCTCCAGGGAGCTCTCGATATGGGAGTGCTTTCCGGCTACCTTCCCGGTTACCAGAAGGCCGCTCCCGAAACCGCGGGAATGAACGCAGTGGATATGATAAATTCCATTCAGTCCGGAAAGATCGCCGCGCTGTATATCATGGGCGACGACCCTGTGGGGAGCGATCCCAACCTCGCTTCCGTGCTGAAGGGCCTCGAATTTCTGGTGGTGCAGGATATTTTCCTGACCGAGACGGCCAAGATCGCGGATGTGGTGCTGCCTGCGGCCAGCTTTATCGAAAAGACCGGCACCTTCACCAACCTCGAGCGAAGACTCCAACAGATAAACAGGGCGGAAGATCCGGTCGCAGAATCGAAGCCTGACTGGGAGATTATCCAGGCTGTTGCGCGAAAGATGGGCGCGTCCATGAACTACGCCTCAGCCGCCGCTATCATGAAGGAAATCAGGTCGGCAGTCCCGATGTACAAGGAACTGGCGGTGGGAGCGTCATGGCCTGCTCAACAGTCGCCGCTCGCCGGGACCGAGGCTGACCTGTCGCTCACGTCGGATTCGATCATGAAGCGCGAGGTGATTACGGCCGAACGGCTCCTGTTCTCATCGGGCGGCATGATCACCCGTTCGAGGGAAATCGGGACCATTACCCACTCAAAGGCTGATGTGTAGGGAGGCAAGGAATGCCGGGAGCACATATAATGTCAGTGATAGTATATAGCATCGTCATCCCCGTTATCGTCCTGTTCAGCTTTATCCTGCTGAACGCGGCCTATCTTTCCTATATGGAGCGAAAGGTGCTGGCGCACATGCAGGCGAGGCTCGGACCGATGAGGACCGGCTGGCACGGGATCCTCCAGCCCATTGCCGATGCCGTCAAGCTTTTGTTCAAGGAGGACGTTATCCCCGCGAAGGCGGACAAATGGGTGTTCATGGTCGCCCCGTTCATTCTGCTCGTCATGTCGATCGCCGCGTTTGTCACGGTCCCCTTCGGCCCGCCGACCGACTTTTTCGGCCTGCTCTCCAGGAAGGTCCCCTTGTGGGTGGCCAACCTGAACATCGGCGTGCTTTACATTCTCGCTCTGGCCAGCATCGGCACCTACGGCGTGATCATGGCCGGGTGGGGTTCGAATAACAAGTATTCTTTCCTCGGCGGTCTTCGTTCCGCGGCACAGATGATCAGCTATGAGGTCCCCATGGCCTTCGCGGTCATCACGGTCGTCCTCATGTCCGGATCGCTCAACCTCTCGGACATCGTAAACGCCCAGTCGCAGCGCTGGTTTATCATTGCCCTGCCGGTAGGGCCTGTCGCGTTCTTTGTTTATCTTGTTGCCGGCGTCGCCGAGACGAACCGCACGCCCTTCGACCTGCCCGAGGCAGAGAACGAGCTCGTCGCGGGGTTCTTCACCGAGTATACGGGCATGCGCTTTGCCATGTTCTTCATGGCCGAGTACGCCAACATGGTGATGATATCGCTCCTAGTGAGCATCATGTTCCTGGGCGGCTGGATGCCGGTGCAGATTTTCCCCCACTGGCTGGGCGGCATTGCTCCAATCTCATGGGCCAACGCGGCGCTTCGCGCCATACCGCCGACCTGGTGGCTCCTGGGGAAGGTCTATTTCTTCATATTTTTCTATATCTGGATACGCGCCACCCTTCCCAGGCTCAGGTATGACCAGCTCATGTCGTTTTCCTGGAAACTTCTGCTGCCCCTGTCGCTCGGCACGCTGCTCGTCACCGCGTTCATGAAGCAGACAGGCTGGCTGTAATGGAGAAAAAATGAAGAATATACAGAAATTGCTCACGAAACTGTTCCTGATCGAAATCATGCAGGGACTGGCGTTGACGCTCAGGACGATGTTCAAGGCCCCGGTGACACGCCAGTATCCGAACTACAAGCGAAAGCCCTTCCCCGGCTCCCGGGGGCTTCACGCCATGAACCGCGACGAGACCGGACAGAAGGAGAAATGCATCGGCTGCGGCCTGTGCGAAGCGGTCTGCCCCTCCAGGGCGATCACCGTAGTGACGACGGAGGGGCCGAATCACGAGAAGCTGGTGAATTCCTACGAGCTTGACCTTCTCCGGTGCGTATTCTGCGGCTTCTGCATCGACGCATGTCCCGTGTCCGCGATCGTGATGACGCCTGAATTCGAGCTTGCGTGCTATGCCCGAAAGGACGCCTTTTACAACAAAGAGCGCCTGGTGGAAGTGGGGGACCGGTATATGGGCAGGAAGGCGGTGCCGTCACATGATAAATAAAGTGATATTCTTCTATTTTGCCGCCGTAATCATCGTCTCGGCGCTTCTCATGATCACCCGCAGGAGCCCCGTTCACAGCGTCATGTTCATGCTGCTTCTGTTTTTCCACACGGCCGGCGTGTTCGTGCTCCTCAATGCGGAGTTCCTTGCGGCTGTGCAGCTGCTGGTCTACGCGGGAGCCATCCTGGTCCTTTATCTCTTCGTTGTCATGCTTCTCAATGTGGACAAGGAGAAGACGGCCCTTCGGGCGCACCGGTACTGGCCCTGGTCCGCCGCATTCGGCGTGCTCGTGATGACCGAGGTCGTGCTGCTTCTCTCGCGGGGTACGGTCCCCGGAGACACCAATATGCCGATGAGGCTTACCTCGGGCGTCAAAGGGATCGGGGCCGAGCTTTACACGAAGTACCTCGTGCCCTTCGAGATCGCATCGGTCATCCTTCTTGTGGGGCTTATCGGAGCGGTTATGCTTGCGAAGAAGAGGGCGAAAGAATAAAGACAGACGACGACAGAGGACAGACAACAGAAGACAGAGTGAATCAAAGGCTTTAGTCTGTTGTCTGACTTCTGACATCTGTCTTCTGAATTTTGGAGGTTTTATGATTCCCTTGTCCTGGTATCTTATACTGAGTGCTACGCTCTTTACAATCGGCGTGGCCGGCGTGCTCGCACGGCGCAACATCCTCATTGTCCTGATGTCCATAGAGCTGATGCTGA
>JAWOJY010000195.1:0-6605 GCA_033854515.1 Nitrospirota bacterium | reverse complement strand
TCGATGGCGCCGGCCGCCAGAACAGGTTTTTCCGCGAGCTTAATCTTCTTGGACTTGTGCTCTAGAAAGTGATGCACCAGGGCCGGAATGTCTTCTCTTCTTTCCCTGAGCGGCGGGATCATGATGGGGAAGACACTGAGCCGGAACCAGAGGTCTTCGCGAAATCGCCCGGCGGCGATCATCTCCTGGAGGTTTCTGTGCGTGGCCGATATAATCCGGACGTCCACCGGAATGGAGCTTGTTCCTCCCACGCGTTCGATCTCTTTGGCCTGAAGGACGCGTAACAGCCTCACCTGGGCCTGGGCTGGAAGCTCTCCTATTTCGTCCAGGAAGATCGTGCCCTTGTTTGCCCGTTCGAATCGCCCTCTCTTTTGGTTGATCGCCCCGGTGAAAGCTCCCTTCTCGTGACCGAAGAGCTCGCTGTCGAGAAGGGTTTCGGGGATTGCGCCGCAATTGACCTTGATAAACGGTCCGTCCTTGCGGGGCGAAGAATAGTGAATCGCATTGGCAATGACCTCTTTTCCTGTGCCCGTCTCTCCTTCCAACAGCACTGGGCTGTCGAGGGGCGCCACCTGCTGCACCATTCTCATCACTGCTTTCAGACCGAAATCCGAACCAATAATCTCGTCGCCTGAAGCTGACCGCAGTTCGTTAAAGAGATAACGGTTGTCATCGGCCAGCATATCTTTTAAGCGAATGACTTCCCGAAGTTCTAGTGCATTGGATATGGCAATGGCAAAGGGTCTATGGAGCAATTTGAGAAACCGCGCATGTTCATCGGTATATTGATTCAGGCCATCAGCCAACACCAGAAGGCTGCCAATCTGATTTCCTTTAACAAGCTTCAGAAGCATGTTCATTAATGAGGTCTTAGCGTTGAGCCCAAGTCTTTCCAGAATCTCGGGAATTCCCTCCTGCGGGTCGGGCTGATTCCAAACACGGATCACGTCTTCATTCTTCAACAAGTCTGCCTTTAACTCGGCTGCCCTTTCATTCCGGCCTTTCTCGGGCAAGGATAAAATTCGTTCAAGTTCGTCCATCATATCATCGCCGATCGAAGCCACCAATCGCATGAGATTCATATGCTCATCATATATATGCAAGTACATCCTATTCATGGGAATGTAGAGTTTTACATAATCAAAACAACTCTTCAGAGCCTCTACAATATTAAGACTGCTGCAAATCCGCAGGGTCGCCTCGCGAAAAAAAACATTTTCATCCACATTCATCGTTTTCTCCTCGTTTCGTTCTGAACATGAAGCCTCTGATCGAAGTCCATTTCTATGCAGTCAAGCCACTTTACGATATATCAGAACAATTACGAAATATAGTAACACACTTTACGACATTCAGTAAATCAAGAAATAATATTTCATTCAAATAATTGATTCTATAAGTATTTATATCTTGGCACGAAACTCGCTATTAAGAAAACGACGGCGGATTCAAAGAGGGCATGGAATGAAATGGGTTGAGATTATCTCATTACGTTGTCCTGGGAACATTGATACACGATTCATTGATGAACTTCTGAAGCAGGTAAGTGAGTGTGATTCGCCACCCGATACGCCAAAGCACCTGGTAGAAATAAAGATATATTACCACTCCGCGGTGGAGACTGATATGAGCATCCATATCTTTTGGGAATCGGAAACGAACAATCACGATCAGGATAAGAGTCCCCTAGGGTTAAGGGTTTATTTTGCCTTAAAGCCTTTGGGGTTGCTGAATCATTCTGTATGGATTGAGAAATCTGCTCGGGAAATCAGCCATCGACCTGGTAAATAATCTCGGAGCAGCAACCATATGATTAAGGGTGGAATGGTCCCAAGGAGGTGACAATGAACTCAACGGGAGAGCAAATGCAACGCAGTAGTGAATTCGGACCGGGCCGGCGCGTCCAGTCAGCCAACAAAGGCTCTGGAGCTTCTATGGGTACCCCGCAGGCAAAGATGCCTCGTGGCAAGACATGGCTATGGTTCGCGCTTATTCTACTCGTGAACTTCCTTCTGGGAAGGTTGCTGGCGCCCGGCCCAGAAGCACCGGTTGTGGTGCCCTATACCCTGTTCAAGGAAGAAGTCAGCAAAAACAATGTTAAAGAGATCTTCAGCCGGGGTGAAACCATCACAGGCAACTTTAAGGCACCGGTTGCCTACCCAGCAGGCAATAAGAGTACAGCGAATCAAGCAGCACCCAAAGGGGTGAAATCGTTCACGACTACACTGCCCTCCTTCGTAGGCCCCGGTTTAGAAACTTTGTTGATTGATCATGGGGTCGAGATCAGTGCCAAGCCGATCCATGAAGAGCGCGGTCCCTTGACGATGCTTCTCTACGACTTTGGCCCGGGCGTGCTCTTCATCGGCTTCTATATCTGGCTTTTCCGGCGTTCGGCCCAGCAGGGTGGCGGCTTCGGAGGCGGGATATTTGGCATAGGCAAAAGCAAGGCGCGTCGCTACGATCAGGAGAAGGATGCAAAGGTTACCTTCAACGACGTCGCTGGTATAGACGAAGCCAAAAACGAGCTGGTCGAGATCGTGGATTTCCTCAAGGATCCTAAAAAATATACTCGTTTGGGCGGAACCGCTCCGAAAGGCGTGCTGCTGGTGGGTGCGCCGGGCACCGGAAAGACCCTGCTGGCGAAGGCGGTCGCGGGAGAGGCAGAGGTGCCGTTTTTTTCGATGAGCGCTGCTGAGTTCGTGGAGATGATCGTAGGGGTGGGAGCGGCGAGGGTGCGGGACCTCTTCAAGCAGGCGCACGAGCAAGCGCCAGCGATCATTTTTATCGACGAGCTGGATGCCATCGGTCGCGCGCGGGGACAGGTGGCGATCGGGGGATCAAGCGAGCAGGAACAGACCTTGAATCAAATTCTGACCGAAATGGACGGTTTCTCCAGCCGGGAGGGAATCATTGTGTTGGCAGCGACGAACCAGCCGGATGTGCTCGACAAAGCGCTCCTGCGGCCCGGACGCTTCGACCGGCGCGTGGTAGTCAACCTCCCGGACAAGAGCGGGCGAGAGGCGATCCTCAAAGTCCATACCCGCAGCGTGCCGCTTGCGAACGATGCAAACCTTGAGGAGTTTGCCGCCGCGACGCCTGGATTCTCGGGGGCCGACCTCAGGAACCTGGTCAATGAGGCGGCACTGCTGGCGGCTCGTCGTGGGGAGAACGAGGTCCATCATAAGGACTTCTTGGACTCGCTCGAGAAGATCGTGCTCGGCCCTGAACGACCCCTCCTCTTGAGCCACGCCGACAAAGAACGCATCGCCTACCACGAGAGCGGACATGCCATCCTGGGCCTGGTGGTACCAGGCGCCGACCCAGTGAATAGGGTGACGATTGTGCCGCGTGGTCAAGCCCTCGGCGTGACTTATCAGCGGCCCGACAGCGACCGCTACAACTATCCGGAACCCTATCTGCGCGCGAGAATTATCGGAATGCTGGGAGGCCGCGCCGCCGAGGAGATCGTCTATGGCACCAGAACGACCGGGGCCGAAAACGATATCGAGCAGGCCACTAGCTTAGCGCGCCGGATGGTCACGCGATGGGGAATGAGCGAGGGCCTCGGGCTGGTGCAACTCGCGCCCCGGGAGAACCCTTACCTGAGCGGCTGGGGCGGTTATGGTGGCGAGAAGCCATTCAGCGAAGAGACTGCCAAGGCCATTGATGCCGAAATGCTCAAGCTCATCGGCGAAAGCCACGAGGAGGCTAAGCGACTCCTGAGCGCACATCGCAGGGAACTCGACGCGCTCGCCGAGGCCCTGGTGGAGTGGGAGACCCTTGATGAGCAGGAGATCCTCAAGGCCACGGGGCTTCCGCGTGCGCCAACCCTGGAGACCGGGAAGTTGCCCACTCCTGGTGCGGAGGGCTTGGGAAGATAAACGAGACTGTGCACAAAGGGATATGTGCACAAAGTAATAACCGAACTGGGATTGCCTACAAACCTGGACGGGAGGTTGAGGAGTGGTGCCAGAAGTTGTGTGTTGAAAGAGCTCGGTACCACATGGAACGGTCATTGGCGTAGCAGTCGAAGAAATGGTAGTTCTGGCAAACGGATGGAGCGCGAAGAAGCAGATTCTGGGGCACGAGGTGTATAACGACAAGAACGAGAAGGTGGGCAAAGTGTATGACATCATCATTGCTCCGGACAAGGCAGTTTCTTACGGGATCATCGCAACCGGTGGATTCCTCGGCGTAGCCAAGCATGACATAGCAATCCCTGCCAATCATTTTAAGATGCAGGATGGCAAGATTGTTCTGCCAGGGGCGACCAAAGATGCCGTCAAGGCCATGCCCGCGTTTCATTATGCCAAATAGAAATCGAGCCACCTGTTTTGTCTCGAAAGCATGACAGGTGCCCTATCGAAAGGAGGTACTACTATGATTCAACTTCTTGCAAAGAACTGGTGGGCGCTGGAATTAAGGGGTGCGCTCACGATAATCTTCGGGCTTATGGCGCTTTTTCTGCCGGGTATCACTCTCCTCGCCATGGTCGTGGTCTTCGGGATTTATGCGTTCGGTGAAGGAATGCTTCTGCTCTACATGAGCTTCAATAGGCGGAACACGGATTGGTGGGTCACGCTGCTGCAAGGGCTCGTCGGCGTAGGCGCAGGCATCGTAACGCTCGCCTAGCCGGGCATCACAGCGGTTGCTCTACTTCTGATCATAGCGGCGTGGGCTTTGGTAACCGGCATCCTCGAAATCGTCGGGGCTATCAGACTTCGCAAAGAGATCCGCGGAGAATGGCTATTGGTCCTGAGCGGTGTTCTGTCGCTCGTGTTCGCGTACATACTTTTAAGGAATCCGGCGGCAGGCGCGTTGGCGCTCGTCGGGGCGATCGGCTTGTATGCAGTGGTGTTCGGCATTCTCATGATGGGTCTGGGCATAAAAGTCCGCAAGAGGATCCCTGCGTAACGCCCAAACCTCAACGATGATGCCGGAAGACAGTGCATAGGGTTGTGAAGGAAATATTTTCGACGAAAGGAGAATAAAACATGAAAGAACAAGGTACTGCGAATGTATTCAAGGAAGTTGTGGGGATATCCTTTGGCGTGGCCGTCCTGATGATCATATTGGGATTCCTGGCTGTTGCTCTGCCCCTTGCCACGGGCATTGGCATATCCATTATGGTCGGTTGGATCATCGTCTTTAGTGGCTTCGCCTACCTGGCTTATGCCTTCGCTGCCAAAGGTGCCGGAGCATTTCTCTGGCGCATGCTGATAGGGATTGTCTACGTTGTTGGAGGTTTGTATCTTGCGTTCCATCCAACGCTCGCATTACAGTCTCTTACATTACTGCTGGCTGCTGTCTTTATCGCAGAAGGCGTGCTGCAGTTAATCGTATTTTTCCAGTTCCGCTCCTTGCCGGGTTCCGGATGGATCCTTTTTGACGGCATAGTGACCCTACTTCTGGCATTCCTGATCGGGTACCGATGGCCCTTCAGTTCAGCGTGGGCCGTCGGAACCCTTGTGGGTATTAACCTCCTGGTGAGCGGTTTTACCCGGCTGATGTACTCGGTGGCAGCCCGTAGGATACTGAAGGAGGCCTGATAACAGAAAACGCGCGCGACTGCTCGCGATTGCGAAACAGGGAGAGATCGCACCCTGGGGTGCGATGGAAAGATTTTTCAGGCATAAGATTTTTCATACAGGAAAGGAGGATAATTATGAACAAGATGATTGTCGTCGTATTCGACAGCGAGAGCAAGGCCTCCGAGGGCTCCAAGGCCCTCAGGAAACTGAATGCCGAGGGCAGTATAATACTTTGGGCGATGGGCGTGATAACGAGATGCCGCCGGGAAGGTGACCATCAAAGAGGCAGCCGACAAAGGCCCCCTTGGAACGACCGTAGGACTGGCTACTGGGACCTTGATCGGCGTGTTGGGCGGACCCGTGGGTATGGCGGTTGGAGCCTATGCGGGGACACTCGGAGGTTACCTGTATGACATGGATAGCGCCGGGGTCGGCGTGGACTTTCTGGCCGAGGCCGGGACGCGCCTGCAACCGGGCAAAACGGCCGTCGTCGCCGAAATCGAGGAAGAATGGGTGACCCCGGTCGATACTCGCATGGAAGCTTTGGGAGGCGTCGTTTCCCGCGGGCTACTCAAGGATGTCCGGGACGAACTGATCAAAAGGGACGCCGAAGCGCTCAAGGCAGAGATAGCCCAGCTAAAAGCCGAACACGCACAGGCGACCGAGAAAGCCAAGATCAAGCTTGAGGCGAAGATCGATGCGGACTGGGCGAGGCTTCAAGCCATGCAGGACCGAGCCAAAACTGCGCTCGAGACATCAAGACGAGAGATGGACGCAAAGATCAAGTCTTTGCAGGAGCAGGTGAACAAGGCGAAGGGTGACGCGAAGGCCAAGTTCGAGGCGCGCATTGCCGAAGTGCGGTCGGATTACGGGCGGCGCGCCGACTTGTTGAAGAAAGCTTGGGAACTCACCAAGCAGGCGCTGGCAGCATGAACACGAAATTGACACGATTGGAACGGAACGTTCACCGGGTGGGCGAGATCGTCGGTGTGCTGGCAAAGTATGGCCTGGCCGATTGGGTCAAGGGCCTTGATTTCCCTTGGATCCAGGATAGAATCAAGAGCTTCGACGGCC
>JAWOJY010000194.1:0-17344 GCA_033854515.1 Nitrospirota bacterium | reverse complement strand
TTGGTTTCATCATATTTCTTTTGAGACGCCGCGCTAACGAAAGGAACGGCGCTATAATATAATTATTAACGTTGTCTGTGGTTGTTCCTTCCTTGCGACTGAGGATCTGCCATGGAGAGCGCCTGGTATGTTCGCCCCGGTAAAGATGTGAGCCAGGGCGTTCGGGAGTTCCCGGAGCAGCGGGCCCGTCGCTCTGGGGAAATCTCTCGCGGGGCAAAGGAGGCTTTTCATGAAAAACATTGCAATTAACGGTCTGGGGCGCATCGGACGACTGGTCCTGCGCCAGTATATAGCAAACCCACCGGAGCATGTAACCCTTGTTGCGGCCAACAGCCCGGCCCCGGTCGATGAGCTTGCCTATCTGATCAAGTACGATTCCGTTCACGGGCGGGCCCCCTTCGACGTAAAGACAGGACCGGATTATCTCGAAATCGGGTCACAGAGAATAGAGATCTTCCATGAAAAGGGGCCTGAAAATCTGCCCTGGCGTTCGCTCGGCGTCGACATTGTCCTCGAATGTTCGGGTCTTTTCCGGAAGAGAGAGGACGCGGCGAAACACCTGACAGCCGGGGCATCGAAGGTCATCATCAGCGCGGACGCGAAAAACGAAGACCTCACCATCGTGCTGGGCGTAAACGAAAAATCATACGATCCGGCAAAGCATCACGTGATCTCGAACGCTTCCTGTACGACGAACTGCCTGGCAACGACCGTCAAAGTCTTGAATGACGCCTTCGGGATCGAATACCTCATGGCCACGACGGTTCACGCCTATACCGGCAGTCAGGCGGTTACCGACAAGTCTTCTCCCCATCACAGGCGACGGGGACGTGCCGCCGCCGTTTCGCTGATACCCGCCGGCACGGGAGCGGCCGCGGCGACCCAGCTCGTTCTCCCGGAACTCAAGGGGAAAATGGACGCCGTCGCCGTACGCGTGCCGGTCGCTGACGGGTCGCTTACCGACATCGTCGCGCACGTAAAAAGGGACGTAACCCCGGAAATCGTGAACGCGGCGTTTAAAAAGGCCGCCGAGGAAACAATGCCGGGCATTCTGGATTACAGCGAGGATGAGCTGGTCTCCGCCGATATCGTCGGGGATGAGCATTCGGCCATCGTGGACGCTGCGTCGACGAGGGTCATCATGAACCGGGTGGTCAAGGTGCTGGCCTGGTACGACAACGAATACGGATATTCACGGCGCCTGCTCGATCTGGCCGAATACATTTCCCTGAAGATGCCGGTGGAAGTTTCTTTTCCAGCAGAGCTTGTGGGAGAGGTCTGACGTCTTCGCACAGTGAAAGACGCCCGTTGAGCTTTCGATCCCGGGCACGGCCGCTGCATGGACAGACACGCTCATCCAACGGAATGTGCCGCCGGAGAAAGGGAACTCTTCATGGAGGACTATGTAAAAATTCAAATGGGGCAGCAAAAGAACATCGTCCTTGTTGCCCATGACAATAAAAAGCAGGACCTCCTGGAGTGGGCAAAGTTCAACAGGGAGCTTCTGGCCCGGCACAGACTGTACGCAACAGGGACGACGGGCTGGCTTTTGGAACGGGAGCTCAAGCTTGAAATCATCAAACTTCACAGCGGGCCGTTGGGCGGCGACCTTCAGATCGGCGCGAAAATAGCCGAAGGGGCCATAGATTTCCTTATCTTTTTCTGGGACCCGCTCGAACCGCAGCCTCATGACCCTGATGTGAAGGCCATTTTAAGGATAGCAGTGGTCTGGAACATTCCCGTGGCATGCAACCGGGCCACAGCGGACTTTATGATTTCTTCGCCGTTAATGCTCGAAGAGTACCGGCGTCTCGTTCCTGATTATGAAACTTACCGGCAAAGATTAAGAGAATTATAAGGCGGCAAAGATTTTTGGCCCGCTTTTTCCGGAGATAAGTTTTCATGATATACTTTTTGTAGAGGTTCCCGGTAAACACTCCTTGAACCGAGAAGAAAGTACTGAAATTGTCAATATTCCGTGGATAGGGCGGTCGAACCGCGCGCATGGTGGTTCAACAGGACTTTACGCTTCTTCGTCCGTCATTATCTCATGTTATCCCGGCAAAAAATTAACGCTTTGAGCTATAACTCGTCAACCCGTCGGGGAAAAGAATCCGGATCAATGAAGATAAATCATCAACAGGAGGCGACTATGAAAAGGATCTCACGACGTGATTTTCTCAGGAAAGCAGGTATTGGCGCGGCAGGCCTGGCGATCGGTTCATCCGCACTGAATTTGAAAAACGTATTTGCGCAGAAGTCCGACCGGAGGACACTGCGGCTGCTCCAGTGGAGCCATTTTGTTCCGAGTTATGACCAGTGGTTCGATCCCTTTGCAAAGCGGTGGGGCGAGGAGCACAATGTCGACGTCATCGTGGACCACATCAGTCTTTCCGACCTCAGGAGCACCTTTGCCGCGGAAGTGGTGGCCGGAAGCGGACACGACATCGTTGAATTCATCGACCCGCCCTCTGATTTTGAGCCCAGCGTCCTCGATCTCGCCGACCTCAATCAGGAAGCTCAGAAAAAATTCGGGAAGCAGTTGCCTGTTGCCACAAAAAGCTCGCATAATCCGGACACCGGGAAGTATTACGGGTTCTGCCACGGCTGGACCATAGACCCCGGAGATTATCGAAAATCGCTCTGGGAAAAAGTGGGGAGACCGGACGGGCCGAGGACCTGGGAGGAGCTTCTAATCTATGGCGCAAAGATCAAGAACGAACTCGGCGTTCAGGTAGGCATCGGGATTTCCCAGGAACTGGACACGAACATGGCGGAGCGGGCACTGCTCTGGTCCTACGATACGAGCACCCAGGATGTCCATGAAAACGTGGTCCTGGACAACAAGAAGACCATTGACGCTGTAAAGTACATGACGGACCTCTACAACAAGACCCTGACCCCGGAAGTCTTCGGCTGGACGCCGGCCTCGAACAACCAGCTCCTCATAGCGGGGCGCGCTTCTTATATTCTCAATTCCATTTCCGCCTATCGGTCCGCTCAGCATGACGTGCCAGAGATCGCCAAGGACGTCTACTTCACCCCTGCCTTGAAAGGACCGACTGGGACCGGATGGGCCAGCGAGCATGTCATTTATGTTTCGGTCATTCCGAAGTTCGCTTCGAAGAACGCAGACCTTGCAAAGCAGTTCCTGATCGACCTCGTCGCGAATTACGACCGCGCCATGTGGGAAAGCAAACTTTACAATTCCCCTTCTTTCTTTAGCGCGCCTATACTCTCCGGCGATCGGGGCTATCCGAAGGTGGCGGGCGCAAAGACCTTTAGAGACGTTTTCCATGCTTGGTTCAGGGACGATCCCTTTGCTCTGCCAGGTGAAGCGAAAGGCAAGTTGCTGCCCCTTATCGATGCGGAAAAGTGGAGCGCCAACGTCGGCTATCCGGGACCTGCGAACCCGGCGGAAGGAGAGATATTCGGGACCTTCGTTCTCCCCAATATGTTCGCCAGGGTCGCCCAGGGCAAGCAGGCTGCCGAAGAGTCGGTCAAACAGGCGGCGGCCGAATGCAAAAAGATCTTCGAGAAATGGCAGGCTCAGGGGCTCATTCGTAAAAGGGCGTGAGGCGTAGCCAAAGAGGACGAAGAAACATAAAAATCCAGGACACGGATTGAATCTGAAAAGGTAATCAAAACGAATGCCCGGCTTCTGATTTTTTTGATCCCTGTTACCCGTCTCAATCCGTGTCCGGAGTGCTTTTAGCGATTACAAAGTAAGGAACAAGCATGGCAGTCGTTGAACTGATGGGCGTCAAAAAATACTTCGGTTCCGTGAAGGCCGTTGACGGCGTGGACTTGGAGATCAAGGACGGGGAATTCCTGGTTCTTCTCGGTCCTTCGGGCAGCGGCAAGACGACGCTGATGAGACTTTGTGCCGGACTCGAAAAACCGACGGACGGAAAGATCATCATAAACAACGAGGTCGTGAATGATGTGCCCCCACGGGAAAGGGGCATCGCCATGGTGTTTCAGAGCTACGCCCTCTATCCACACAAAACTGTTTTTAAAAATATCGCCTTTCCCCTTACCGTGGAAGGATTGGAAAAAAAAGAGATCCGAAGGAAAGTGGAGTGGGCGGCGGGGCTCCTCGGCATAGGACACCTCCTTGCGCGGGTGCCCTCTCAGGTTTCGGGAGGCGAAAAGCAGAGGGTGGCCATTGCGCGGGCCCTTGTCAGAAGGCCGAAGGTGTTACTGCTCGACGAGCCCCTGTCGAATCTGGATGCGAAGGTGAGAAACAGCGCACGGGTCGAACTGAAAAAGTTTCAGAGAGACATCGGCGTTACCACGATCTATGTCACCCATGATCAGGCGGAGGCAATGGGCCTCGGCGACAGGATCGCGGTAATGAACGCTGGAAGAGTGCGTCAGATCGGCGCTCCCGAAGATATTTATTACGAGCCTTCCGATACATTTGTCGCGGGGTTCGTGGGGGTTCCGCCGATGAACTTCATCGAACAGGACGGCGTCATCGTGGGGTTCAGGCCCGAGGTATTTCTTCCCGCAGAAAGTGTCACGGACCGGGATTTGATGAAATTCAGGTTCAGGATCGAACGGGTCGAGAACCTGGGTTCATACCGTCTCGCGTATGGAACGATCGGCGGCGCCAAGGTGATCGCCAATCTCCCGCTGCGGTATGCCGTACAGGAAGGAAGCGAATACGATTTTTCAGTTCCTGCGCGGGACATACGGTATTTCGATAAAAAAAGCGGCGTTAGAATTAAGAGATGAAGATAGAATAAAACATAACCACGAAGGCACTAAGACACAAAGTTTGCAATCGACTCGAAATTAACATGCGAAATTTTGTGTAGTCTTTGTGGTAAGTGCTTGGGAGTCATATTTCCGATGAAATTTTCACGTGCCTTAGAACGCGAGAATGTCCTCGCCTCTCTGCTCCTGGTTCCGACGGTGCTGTATATCGTCTTTTTCGTCGGCTTTCCGTTCATCATGTCGTTCGTATACAGCATCAGCAACGTGACCGTGGGCAATCCCCATTTTCACATCGTGGGGCTCAGGAACTTCGTCGATATCATTGAGGAGCGCGTCTTTCAAAAGTCCCTCGTAAATACATTCGTCTTCACCTTTGTTTCCGTCGGCCTCGTGATCGTTCTTGCCCAGATACTCGCTGAACTCCTCATACGAGAATTCAAATGGAAATGGTTCGTCAGGTTTCTCATCATGCTGCCCTGGACTGCGCCCATCGCCCTCGGCACCATCGGGTTTCTGTGGTTCCTCGATTCCGTATTCAGCCCTATAGACTGGCTCCTGAGGACCATGGGACTCCTTGGAAAACCTGGTGACCTTCTGGGCGCATCGACGAACCTCTACTGGCTGGGAAGGCCGGGCCTGGCCATGGCATCGGTCATTCTCGTGCACGTGTGGCGCCTGCTCCCCCTTGCGACGCTCATCCTTATCGCCGGAATGAATTCCATACCGAAGGAAATCACCGAGGCCGCACAGGTGGACGGCGCAGGATACTTTCGCCGTCTCTTTCACATCAATCTGCCCCTGCTTTTTCCGGTAATCGGCGTGACCGTTCTTTTTGCCGTTTTCTTTACTTTTACCGACATGACTGTAGTGTGGGTTCTTACAAAAGGCGGGCCGCCGCCAAACAGTACCCAGGTGCTTGCAAGTCTTGCGTTTTTAAAGGGCATTCAGGGAGGCGACTTGGCCCAGGGGGCGGCAGTCGCGCTGTTTCTCTTTCCCGTGCTGGCAGGCCTTGCCGCCATTGTGCTGAGACTGGTAAAAAAGGCGGTAGTGACGTGAAGGGAGACAAGAAGAAAAAATTACCGCAAAGGCGCGAAGAGCGCCAAGAAAATCGTAACGCCGTATGAGTCAACATTAGTTAAGATGGAGGAAAATTTAAGTCGCGGTCACAAAAGATTTTAGGTTTTTTAAAATAGTAAGCTTTTCTTCGCGTCCCTCGCGCTTGTGCGGTTCAGGTATCTCGGTTTCTATCGGGCTGAGAGGTGATTTATGTTGAAAAGAATACTTTCGCGGACCGGCTTTTACGGGGCGTTGTCCGTTTTTGTCATATTTTCCGCCGCGCCTTTTTACATTATGCTCATCACGATGTTCAAGAGGACCCACGACCTTTTCAACCCCAACAATGACCCCTTTTTTTTCAATGAGCCGCCCACGTTGGACCATCTGAAGGTCCTCTTCGAGCAGACCCAGTACACCACGTTTCTCCTGAACACCTTTCTCGTGGGAATAGCAGTCGTTGCGATAACAGTTATCCTGGCGGTCCCGGCCGCGTTCAGTCTTGCGCGGATGGCCGGCAGATGGGGAGAGAGCATGGGGATCGGGATATTTCTTACCTACCTTGTCCCGCCGACGCTTCTTTTCATCCCTCTGTCCCGGATCGTTGCGATCCTCCATTTGCAGAACTCCCTCTGGTCGCTGATCCTGATTTATCCTACTTTCACCGTTCCCTTCTGCACATGGCTGCTGATGAGCTTCCTCAAGTCCATCCCCAAGGATATAGAGGAACAGGCCCTCATAGACGGGTGCAGCCGGATCGGCGCTTTCAACAGGATACTGCTTCCCCTCGCCGTTCCCGGCATCATCACGATCATCGTGTTTGCTTTTACGCTTGTGGCCAATGAATATATCTACGCCCTCGCGTTCATTCAGGACTCCGCAAAAAAGACCATAGGGATAGGGTTGACGACCGAGCTTGTGCGGGGCGACGTGTTCTACTGGGGCGAGTTGATGGGAGGCGCACTGCTTGCGAGCGTTCCCGTGGCCCTTCTGTATACCTTCTTCCTTGACAGGATCATATCGGGTTTCACCATGGGTACGGCGAAGGGATGAAATATCCCCAGACGGCGGGATCGGATGATAAAGAGACAGGGACACGATCCGAATTCGGAACATGCCAGAGCTGCCCGACATCGTCGTATATATCGAAGCGCTGAAGAATCGCATACTCGATGAACCGCTGCTGCGTGTGCGTATTGCGCACCCCTTTTTGCTCAGGACCGCCGTGCCGCCCGTTTCGGCGGTGGAGAACAAACGGGTGATTGCGCTTCGCCGCATCGGCAAGCGCATCGCGATCGGCGTTGAAGACGGGCTGTGGCTCGTTATTCATCTCATGATCGCCGGCAGGTTCCACTGGCGGAAGCCGGACGCCGTTCTCAAGGGGAGGACGGACCTTGCTGCCTTTGACTTTCCGAATGGAAGCCTGGTGCTCACCGAGTCGGGGACGAAGAAGCAGGCCTCGCTCCATATTGTGCGCGGTGACGAGGCTCTTCACGCCTTTGACCCTGGTGGGATCGAGGTCCTGCATGCAGACTTGCAGATGTTTTCGAGCGCCCTCATGCGGGAAAACCATACGGTAAAGCGCGCGCTTACCGATCCCCACCTGTTCAGCGGCATCGGTAATGCCTATTCCGACGAGATCCTGCATCGCGCAAGACTTTCGCCCGTCGCCCTGACCCGAAGTCTCACCCCCGAAGCGATCAAGGCCCTGTATCACGCAGCACGCGAAACGTTGACGGAATGGATAGAACGGCTGCGGCAGGAAACGGGTGACGGGTTCCCGGAGAGGGTCACGGCCTTTCGCAAAGATATGGCGGTCCATGGACGCTACGGCAAGCCCTGTCCGGTGTGCGGCTCGCCGGTGCAGCGCATCCGCTATGCGACGAACGAGTCAAACTACTGCGCCCGGTGCCAGACCGGCGGGAAGCTTCTGGCCGACCGGGCGCTGTCACGGCTGCTCAAGAATGACTGGCCGAGGACTCTCGAAGAAATGGAGCAAAGATACGGCGTAACGCCGAAAACATGAACGCGGTTCGGGACGGGGAAACTTCCCTTTACATTCCCGACCCGATATGCTAAAAAACGTCCATGAAATTCCTGAAATTACCGGCGGCGTTGCTCGCCGTCCTTTCGTTCACGTCCGCCGCGTATCCTTCCGATTTACCGACCGATCTCATCGGATTAAAGATAACAAGCATCATGCTTAAAGACGACCGCGGGAACCCCTGGCCCAATCCCGGAGAGGTCATGCCCCTGCTCGTTGTGAAGCAGGGCGAGCCTTTTTCTCTGAGCGACGAGCAGGAAGGCCTCCAATATCTTTATCTGACGGGACGATTCAAGGACGTTATCGTGAACGGCTTTCGCGAAGACGGCGGCGTACGCCTCGAGTATACGCTCGTTCCCGTCACCATCGTGGAGAAGGTCGTGGTCGAGGGCAATCACACGCTTACCTCGAAGCAGATCGATGAGACGCTCATAGGTGTGGAAGGCGGAGAATACCGGGAAGACAAACTCCCTGACATCAAGGCGAACCTGCTGTCGCTGTATCAGACAGAGGGCTACTATCATGCCGCGGTGACCTTCCGCGCCGAGCCTGCCCGGCAGCCGCACCAGGTGATTCTCCATATAGGCATCGATGAGGGCGAGCCGACGTTGATCAAGCAGATCACTTTTTCCGGCAATACGGTCTTTACGGACGAACAGCTTCTCAAAACCATCAAAAGCAAAGTGGGAAAGCCCATCCGGAGGGACGTGCTGCTCGACGCCGATATGCGGGCGATTCTCGAGAAATACAGCAAGGCCGGGTATCCCGCGGCCAAGCCCGGGCCGGTGAGCGTCAGCTTCAGCGACAACTCAGCGTACGTGTATATCCCAGGCAGTGAGGGGCCGAAAGTCACGGTCTCTTTTACGGGAAATCACGAGTTCGGCTTGGGTACGCTTAAAAACAGCCTCCTCATATGGACAGAGCACGACGTTTCCGATTCCGCCATAGAAGGCAGCATCGAGAAGATCAAGGACCTGTACCGGGAGCAAGGCTACGCCGACGTCAAGGTAGAGGTGAAGAAGACAGAGGGACCGGGACGCCTGGACCTTTTGTTCAAGCTCACCGAGGGGCCGCGGATCACGGTGAAGGACATCATTATCAAAGGAAATACCTATTTCACCGCAAAGCAACTCAAACGTCAGATGAACCTGCGCGAGTCCGGTTTCTTCAAATCAAGGCCGTACCGGGAGGATCTTCTGGACAAGGACGTGGACTATATCAAGGATCTATACGTCGACGCGGGCTTCCTCTCCGTGAGCGTCAAAAGCAAGATCAGCATCGTCGACAAGGGCAGAAAAGCCGTGGTGTTCATCGACATCACCGAGGGGCCGCAGACGAAGGTCGACAGCATAACCTTCGAAGGGAACAAGGCATTCACGGATTCCGAGTTGCTCGGCATGTTGCACCTCAAACCGGGCGCTCCGTTCAGCGAGCGAGTGGTGGATGAAGACCGGTACCGCATTCTCTCCGCCTACTCGAACAAGGGCTATCTCTACGCAAAGGTCGAGGCGGAAAAGACAGCGGTAGACGACAAGGAAAACATCCGCTACAAGATCGCCGAAGACATCCAGGTGAAGATCGGCAGGATCATCCTTCGGGGGAACCGGAGCACGAAGGACTACGTGATAATGCGGGAGCTCAAGATCAAGCCCGGCGAACCCTACAATTACGAGGCCATCCTCAAGAGCCAGCAGCGCATCTATAAGCTGGGGTACTTCGGCATTGTTCGCTTCGAGCCCCTCCAGCCTGGGGAGAAGGAGCCGACGAAAGACATGCTCCTGACCGTCGAGGAACGGCCCGCGGGCGCTGTAGACGTCGGGTTCGGTTACGGCGACCTCGACCGGCTCAGGGGATTCGTCGAGATTTCGCACCGCAACCTCTGGGGCACCGCCCGGTACGCGAGCCTGCGGTTCGAGGAGAGCGACATCGTCAAGCGAGTGATCTTCAATTTCCAGGAGCCCTGGTTCCTTGGGCACGACCTCCAAAGCAGGCTCAGCCTGGTCTGGTCAGACACGAAAACAATCAATTCCGATACGCGGGAGATTTACTATCAAACCCGCAGAACCGCACTGTCAGAAACCGTGGAAAAAACTTACAACGGGTTTAAGCCCTACCTCACCTACCAGCTCGAGAATGTGGAGAACTATAACGTGAAGCCCGGCGCGATTATTTCACCCGAGGACATCGGCCACGTGCTCATCAGCAGCATCACACCCGGTCTGATCTATGACATGCGGGACGACCCCTTTAACCCTCACCATGGTTCGCTCCATGGCGTCGCCGTCAAGGAAGCGCTGAAAGAACTGGAATCACAGGCGGTCTTTACCAAGCTCACCGTTCAAAGCAGTTGGTACTTCCCGTTCAGGGCCAGCGTTGTGGCTCTGTCGGGCCGTGCAGGATGGGCGTGGCCGCGCTGGGACACGCCGGAGGTCCCGCTTACGGAACGTTTCAAGCTCGGCGGCAGCACCACCGTGCGGGGTTACACGCAAGACTCCATCGGCCCGGTCGGCGCGGATGGTACCCCGCAAGGCGGCGACAGCATGGTCGTGTTCAACGCGGAATTGCGCATCCCCATTGCCGGCAGTTTCGGCCTCGTGCTGTTTACGGATGCCGGAAACGTGTGGAAGGACCAGGCTATCAGGATAAACGATCTCAGGTCCTCCTACGGCGCCGGCATCAGGTACAATACGCCCATCGGACCGCTCCGGATAGACTATGGCCAGAAGATACACCGCTTGCCCGGGGAAAGCCCGGGGGAACTTCATTTCAACATAGGTCATACCTTTTAATGCGTCGGGCCTCCGGGCGGCCGGCCGCTCCGTCGTCTCCACGGCATACCTAACGCGGACAAGCCGGAACCAAAAACGGTCTTTCGCGGAGGCGCGGAGATCGCGGAGAAAAACAGTATCTGATATGGGTTTAGATTTAAAACTATGCGCCCTCAGCGTCTCCGTGTGAAATTCTTTCCATTTTGGGACGAATTTCATTCGTAACGGAATAATTATGATGCGTTCCAGGAACGGATTCCGGCGAGGCTCGGCCCTGGGAAGAAAGTCTCCACCTAAAGGTCGCCCCGGCGCATGGGTTCATAGCGGGTTTACTGGACTCTCCCGTCCGGCGGTGCTATTATTCTTACTATGGTAATAAGAAAAGAGACATCTTGCGGGTCGGAGTCCGTCAGTTAAACCATGCACATTCACAGAAGACTCATCATAGTGGTCGGCCTCGGCATGCTGCTCATCATGACGATAGCCGTCTACGCTCTCCAGAACATGGCGGCCGTTTTTTCCTCCACCACGCGGAACGTCGAGCGCCTCTCTCTCGAAGTACAGCGCGTATGGAAAATAGAAAAAGAGACCACGCGCATGTCCATGGACGTGCACGATTACGTGGCGAGCGGCCAGGAGAAGTACCGAAGCGCGTACAATGCCTCCCGCGCGTCGGTGCTCCGGATGCTCGACGAGATAAAAGCGCGCGACCTCAGCCCGCGTTATCGTGAATTGCTGGCTTCGACCTCGTCGGACTTCGCCGAACTCAACGGGAGAGCGGACAGGATATTTTCGCTTGAAGACCCGGCTGGCAGGAACCGCGTGCTCGCCCGCGGCCTCATGGTTGAAATCGACGGTCTCCTCGAGCGCATGGGCGGAGACATCGATACCTACAAAGAAGGAAGCGGCGCGCAAATGGGCGAGCTCGTGGACTATCTCCGCGTTCTCAAAATACGGGTGAACATCCTCTTCGTTGTGATCATGATCACGGCGATCGCCTTTCTGCTGGCGTTCGGGCTGTATCTCCACCGCACGGTGTCTTTGCCTCTGGGCGAGTTGTGGAAGGGTGCCGAGGCGATCAGCCGCGGCAATCTGGACTACCGGATGGCCCCGCAGGGAGAAGGAGACATAGCCCGGCTCGCGGAACGGTTCAATGATATGGCCCGGAAGCTCAAGGCGTCGTACGCGGACCTGGAAACGAAGGTTCTCGACCGCACCCGGGAGCTTGCCGCGCTCAGTTCGGTCTCCCTCGTGCTGGGTCAGCAGGGCAGTCTGCGGGACGTGCTCCACAATTCACTCGTCAATATCCTCGGCAGCATGTCGAAGATGGAGCCCCGGGGGGGCATTTTTCTCGTGGACCCCGACGGCAAGCATCTGCGCCTTGTCGTGCAGGAAGGCCTGTCGAAGGAGTTCAGCCGGGATGAAGAGGTCATCAACATGGGAGAGTGTCTGTGCGGCATGGTGGCACAGACCGGAGAACTTCTTTTCACCGGAGAGCACTGTGAAGACCCGCGCCACACCCGGGGCGAACGGGAGAACGGTCACTCGCATATCATCATTCCGATCAAATCGCGGGGCACAATACTCGGCGTCGTGTTTCTCTATCCCGCCAGGGAGCTTGAATTGAGTCCATCGGACATCCAGATGCTCGACACCATGGGTGTCCTGCTCGGCATAGCCGTCGAGAACTCGCGGCTTTACGGCCAGATGAAGGAGTCCGGAGAAAAATACCGGGACCTCTTTCAGCACTCCCATGACATTCTCTTTACCACGGACCGCAACGGCACGCTCACTTCGGTGAACGAGGCCGCCGTGAATTTCTCCGGGTATCAGCAGCCGGAGCTCATCGGCAGGAACGTCACGGATTTTCTTACCGACGCGGGCTCAAATGCGGCGTTAAAGGCGTTCGCCGGCGAGCCTGCGGCCGTTCCGGCGCCCGCAGATTTCGAGGTCGTCAAGAAAGACGGCACCCACGCGTTCGTCGAAATCAGCGCGCGGAAGATGTACAAGGACGCGGAGCCCGTCGGCTACCAGATATCGGCGCGAGACGTGACCGAGCAGAAAAAACTCCACGAGATGCTCGTCAAGGCAGAGCGGCTGGCCGCCATATTCCAGGTGGGCATCGCCGTGCGGCACGAGATCAACAATCCCCTGACGACCGTCATCGGCAATGCCGAGCTTTTGCTCGACCGCGCCGGGGACATTCCCGCCGCCATGCGTAAACGGCTCCAGGCAATCCTGGACAACGCCATCAGGATAGCCGAGATTGTGAAACGGCTGGAAGAGATCAAGAAAGAGCAGACCGTGGAGTACCTGAAGGGCGTCCGGATGACGGACTTGAAACGGGAGTAGACAAAAATTGCACATGCCATCCTTCAGATTTCAACTTTTCAAACCGCAATTTAAAAAGTCACACACACACGGGAGTCGTCGAGTTTCCTGGTTTGCGGCTGTTGCCTTTGTACTCGTGCTCCCCTTGAACGCCCGAGCGGAATTCATCGACCACATCGTCGCGGCAGTCAACAACGACGTGATAACCTGGAGTGAGCTCCGGCAGGCTGTCGACTTCAACCGCGCCGTTGCCGGCGCGGCGGGGGACGAGAAGACGATGGAATCGGAGACCCTCGAGGGACTGATCAACCGGCGGCTGCTCATTCAGGAAGCGCGAAGGCTCAAGTTTGCCGACGTCTCCGAGCAGGAGGTCGGCGAGGAGGTTGAAAGGTTCAAAAAACGGTTTGCTTCCGAAAAAGCGTTCAATGATTTTCTCGCCGGACTGGGAATGACCGTGGAGCAGCTCGGGCGCATGCTCGGCGAGCGGCTCTTCGTGGAGCGGTTCGTCGAGAAAAAAATCGGCCTCTTCGTCCGCGTGGAGCGTGACGAAGCGCAGCAGTACTTCGACAGCCACCCTGCCGAGTTCAAAGGCATGCGATTCCAGGATGCATATAAAAGCATCATCGCCCTCCTGACCGAAAAGAAGACCGGCCAGGAACTTACGCAATATCTTGCGGAGCTCCGCAGCAAGGCGGACATCCGGTTGAATTCGCTCACGTGAAAAAATGAGATGCGGAGGGGAAGAGGATAATTATGGGGAGAAGCCAATTGTCAGCCTTACCGATGCACAAAAAAACTAATACTCACGTTCTTGGCACCATTGTGACGTTTGTGCTTTCGTGCCGTAAAGATCCCGTTGTTCTCCGCGGTAAGAGTTGCGTCATTGCGAAAATAGAAAAGGGAGGGTAACAATGAAACGGATCATTCCTGCTATCGCGGCGATCATGCTGCTGACCGGGATTTCCGGCTGCACGTTTCTCAAGGTCAATCTGTTCGAAGAGACCCGGCCCTTCGAGGAACGTGTGGTAGCCGGCGAGGGTCGGGACAAAATCCTGCTCATAGACGTTTCAGGCGTGATCACGAGCCAGGATGCCCCGCCCGTTCTGGGAGGCAAGAAAAAAGTCGGGCTCATTGCGCGGGTGCGGGAGGAACTCGACCGCGCCCGGACGGACAAAAAAGTAAAGGCCGTGGTTTTCCGGATCAACAGCCCGGGCGGCGGAGTGACGGCTTCGGACACGCTCTACCACGAGATCAAGAAATTCAAGAGCGACACCGGGAAGAAAGTCTTTGCCCATTTTACGGACATCGGCGCCTCGGGGGCGTACTATGCGGCGCTCGCCGCGGACAGGATTACGGCGCAGCCCACGACCGTGACGGGAAGCATCGGAGTGATCATGCTGCGCGTCGATGCCACGGGCCTGATGCAGAAGATCGGTATCCAGGCCGCGCAGATCGCTTCGGGAGAGGAGAAGGGAATGGGCTCGCCCTTCCGGCCCATGTCGGCCGAGGAAAGAAAAATCTTCCAGGGCGTTATCGACAATCTTTACGGCCGCTTCGTTTCCCTCGTTTCGGAGGCGAGAAAGATGCCGATCGACCGGGTAAAACAGCTCGCGGACGGACGCATCTATACCAGTCAAGAAGCGAAGGCATCCGGTCTCATCGACGACATCGGATATCTCGAAGATGCGATCGAGGCCGCGAAAAAGGCGGCAAACCTTTCGAAAGCCAGGGTGGTGATGTATTTCCGGCCCGGCGAATACAAGTCCAATATCTATTCCATGAACCTGATCAACCTCGACCTGGGCGAGTTTGCCGATCCCGGAGCGAACTTCATGTATCTGTGGTGGCCGTGAGGAACAATGCGGAATGAGGAGTGCGGCGTCAGGAGTAAAGGGCCTGCTACCCGCAGCAATGAACGATCACGTATTGCGCTTTCGCGCATCATGAATCGATCTTAAATAAAACAGGGAGGGCGGAAGGTATGAGAAAGGCCGTGCTCGTGCTGTTTTTTGTCAGTGCCATGATCGTATCATGCACAAAAGTGAAGATCGAGATCAAGGATAAGGGTATTGTTCTCCCCGACAACGTCGTCATCCACTACCTCGAAGGGGGCCAGGGGCCCGTGCTCGTCCTCGTCCACGGACTCGGCAGCTCCGCCGAAATCTGGCGCCCGGTCATGGAGCGTCTTGCGAAGTCGTATCGCGTCGTCGCGCCAGACCTCCCGGGCTACGGCAAGTCCGACCGGCCGAACGCGGATTATTCCATAGAGTATCAGTCGCAGGAACTCGGGAGTTTCATCGATGCGCTCGGGGCGGACAAAATCACCCTTGCAGGGAACTCCATGGGCGGCTGGATCGCCGCAATCACCGCGCTCAACGATCCAGGCAGGATCGGACGTCTGATTCTGGTGGACAGCGCAGGGTTTCGACGGGATTTTCCTCCTCCCGTCAATATCAACCCCTCCACGAGGGAAGAGATGAGGGCGTTTCTGCTCGAGCTCTTCGCCGACAAGTCCCGGGTGAGCGAAGGGATGGTAAACGGGCAGTGGGAATACCGGAAAGACATCGGGTCCACGGTGCTGGCGACGCTCGAATCCCTGAAGACAAAGGCTCCCTATCTGGACGACCGGCTCAAGGAAATAAAAATTCCGACACTCATCGTCTGGGGCAAGCAGGATGCAATTACGCCGCTCGATCTCGCCGGGCGCTTTAATAGCGGGATACGCGGATCAAGGCTTGTGGTGATCGACGATGCCGGCCACGTGCCCGAGCTGGAAAGGCCCGAGGCCTTTTACCGCGCGGTGAAGAGTTTCGTCAGAGACTGGTGAGGGCCGTTTAAAGGGACACCGGGCCTCGTGGGCCGCACGGAGCACGGCGCACAGCGCTTAAGACAGCTATGGCTCCATATCCCCCGACTGCCGTCGGACAGCCTATCTTCTGACCCTCCTGCTCGGCATCGGCGCCGGGCTCATCGCGTGGCGGTGTTTTCGCTTTCGACGCGGATACCGCCGATCGAGCGCGTGGGCATGGGCTTCGGGATCATCAGCACCTGCCTCAGCCTGGGAATCATGATCGGGCCGTGCCTGGTGGGCATCGCGCGCGACCTCGTCGGCGGTTACGGCGCGGGCTTCCTCATGATGGCCTTGTTTGCCTTCCTCTCGACGGCCTCGATCGTACCGCTCGAAATGAATAACAACCTCACTAAGGGTACTGACGCCGGTGACGCGGAGAGAAGATAATCCTTGAATAGCCTTCCCGTTTATGTTAAATTTGACCTGGTCTGAGGAGGGCAGTATGAGAAAGAATCAGGTGATTGCGTTCCTCATTTTTTTTCTTTTGCCGTGCGCGGCGCATGCCGATGACGGTACGCGGCTGGCCTCTCAAGCATATCAGAAGGCAAACAAGCTGTTCGCCGCCGCGCACTACAAGGAAGCCCTTCCTCTGTATAAACAGGTCCTCGCCTCCCCGCCCGACGATGTGTCCGTGAGCGACATCTATACCCGAATAGCCGACAGCTTCTTCAGGCTCGGCGATTACCGCAGCGCGCTCGACGCATACCGGGGCGCACTCCGCGGACAGCGGCGTTCCGCACGGCCCGCCACGCAGTACTGGGTCGGATTCTGCTGCTTTCTTATCGGTCGGGACGAAGAGGCCGTAAGCGAACTCCTCAAAATACCCGAACTCTATCCCGATTCCGGGCGGTGGGTCTCCACCGCGTACTACTGGGCGGGCAGGGCCAGTGAGCGGATGGGCCGCAGGGACAGGGCCGCCGAATATTACCGAAAGGCCGGCGGCGACGGTCGTTCTGCCCAGGGGCGCTTCGCGCTGAAGAAGGCCGAGGCGGTGAAGGGCGGGCAGTAAAAATGCCGTGGAAGCGTACCGTGTGAGGTCTCAGGGGCCCGGATTTCAAAGCTCAACGTTCAAACTGTTCCGCTGTTCGGATTTTTTGTCTGGCGTTTATTTGAACTTTGGATTTTGTGATCCGGAATTTGCCTCAGGCGTATGCTCAAAGAGTTGAACATCAAAAATTTCGCCATCATCGACCAGCTCCGCGTGGAGTTCGCGCCGGGCCTGAACGTGTTCACAGGCGAGACCGGAGCGGGCAAGTCCATTGTGGTCGACGCGCTCAACCTCGCGCTCGGCGAGCGCGCGAGCGCGGACCTCATCCGCACCGGGTTCCAGGAAGCGGTGGTTGAGGCCGCGTTCGAACTGAACAGCCACGGCCCTTTTGAAGCGGCCGCATTGCTTGCGGAGCAGGGAATACGGACGGAACCCGGCGAAGACCTTGTCGTGCGTAGGATGCTCGCCGCGTCGGGAAAGAACAAGGTTTACATCAACGGCAGCCTGGCGAACCTCTCCACACTCTCGGCGCTCGGCGCGATGCTTGCCGACATCCACGGACAGCATGAGCACCAGTCGCTTCTGTC
>JAWOJY010000193.1:0-29909 GCA_033854515.1 Nitrospirota bacterium | reverse complement strand
GGGAGAATGCTGATTTTCCCCTCCTCACCCTCGTTCCCTTCCACCTCGATATCTATATCCATGAATTGCTTGACCGCCCAGATGTTCGTGAGCACGTGCTGCGTGATGCGGCTTGTGGTGAACTCCGAGGGCCCTTTGGCAAGCGCCAGATAATGAATGATCTGGTCCGCCAGGTGCGGATCGAGCGCGCCTTTCGTATCTAAATATTCAAACAGCGCCGTGCACGCCTCATCGGCTACTTCCTCGGCGCGTTTGCCGATGGCTCCGAGGCTGTCGCATCCGATGGTTGCGTTCTCGAATTCTGCACACAGAAAGACGAGCGTGCCCTTCCCCGCCGATGGTGCCGAGACCGTCTCTATAGAGGCGTCAATGCCCCGTTGCGCGAGCGCGTCGAGCGCGCGGGCCCGCTGGCGTCTGGCGATGTCCTGCGGCAGGTTCGAGACGGCCGATATTCCGCTTACACGAAGAAGGTTTCCTCGCTCTGTGAGTCTGAGCGGAAAGAATTCCTTCTGCGGGTTTACCCGCGCCCTGACCGCGCCGCCGCCTATGGGATACCAGCCCCATTTTTCAATTCCGAGGCCGGCTGCCGCTCCGAGACGCCTCAGCATGGGCAGGAAGACATACTCAAGGTAGTGGAACGTCGGACTCCAGGGCACGTGCGTGCCGCCGATCACGGTTATGGTTGATGGATGTTCAGCACAACAAAGAGGAAGAAGGATCGTCTGGAGCACGAGAGAGGTGCTCCCTGCGCTTCCCCTCTTTTCCGACACGTCAAAGAAATAATCTCCGCCGACGAGCCGGGTGGGAGAAAACCTGAGCGCCGTAGACGAAAGTTCTACTCCCTCGACCTCGGCACGGCTTACGGCGGCCGCTGCCTTGACCGCGGTCAAATGCTGCGGCTGGAGTCCCGGCTTCTTGCGCGCCTTGCGAATGTTAAAAATCTCTATCGGTCTTCCCAGCACGCACGAGAGCGCAAGCGAGGTCCTGAGGATTTGCCCGCCCCCCTCGCCATAGGAGCCGTCGATTCCAAGGATGTTTCTGTCGGATATGTGAGGCATTGACCGATGCATTGCCTTTAAGAATGTGAAGGGCCTGTTCTGAAATCTGCTTTACCAGTCAAAATGAATGACTGCCAGGAAAATTGATATTTTTTATGATATCATATTTTAACAAATCTATCATGGCTCCGCATCAGAACAGTGAAAAACAGCGTCCCGTGGCAACAATGTGAGAATTCAGCCGGCGCAGCGCCCAACGGCCTTTATTTTCTGTATAATTGACTGTAACGGCGGTGTTTCGTTCTCGACGCGATTGATCGTGAAGGCGGTCTCATGTCGACAGGCTCATTACTCATACGGTGCAGATCGTGCAGGACGCTCAACCGCGTCCCCGAGGACCGGCTCGGCCGCCACCCAGTGTGCGGTCAGTGCAGGACCACGCTCGATTTTCCGACCTCTCCGATCAACGTGACGACTGTGAGCTTCGACCAGCAGGTAAACGACTGGCCTGAACTGCTGCTCGTGGAATTCTGGGCGCGGTGGTGCGGATACTGCAGAATGATCGAACCGGTGATAAATGCGCTCGCGGCGCAAAGGGCCGGGCGGTTGAAAGTGATCAGAGTCGATGTGGACGCAGAGCCTGCGCTCGCCCATCGTTTTGTAGTAAAAGCGACGCCGACGTTCGTCCTCTACCGAAACGGCCGCCAGCTTGCGCGTATGGATGGAGCTCCGAAAGAAAGCTCGGAACTCGCGCAGTGGATCGACCGGGCGTCACGGCAGTAAGGTTTTTCCCTGCCGTCGCAGCTCCGTCATTTTCTCCGAAACGGCTTTTTCATGCAGGGATTCAATGGCTGTGCCCATGAGCCAGCTCGCGGCGGATGCCGCCATTACGATGAAGACGCCGGAGACCATGACGCCGAGGAGCATGGATGCGAGCACGATCGAACGCGAAACGATGCCGGACTCAAGGGGCAGGCCGAAGAGCCATCCGGCGATATTGATACCTGCCGCGCCTCCCAGGAGGCTGCCGGGCAAAAAGCCGAACAATACGAATATCACCGCTCCTGCGCCCGCTCCGACGTATGCCGCCTTTTTTGAGACAGTGTTTTTCATTGTTTGCCCTCCTTTCGCCCGGTCTCACCTGACAATCTGCATCACACATGCCAAAATTTAACCCTCTGAATTATCGAGAAACTCCTCTGCAAAACATTTGCATACATGAGAAAAGAAAGGCGTAATTTTTAGGAATGCAAAGAAACACCATCGGGCTCCGGCCGTCGATTCAGGCCGCGATGGTTCGGCGGGTCCGGCATGAACGGAAGGGGCGAGAGATATGAATGCACAACTTTTGATTTCTGGTATATTTGAAAATGGAGACATTTTAAGAAAGGACCGGTTGAGGATAATGGGTATATCACGATATATACACAAAGTAGTACCCGGCTTCAAGGCCGCCCTCACGGCGCTGTCCGTCGCGGTTTTTCTCAGTTCCTGCATGGCCGGAACGTACCTGAAGACCAAAGAGACCACGCCGGCCGAAATGAAGGGCACGTTCACCGTGTTTCTCTACGGCTGCAGATATCCCGACGACATAGATAATGTGGCGATTCTCGCTCAGGAAGGGACCCCGTACACCTTCGAGATCTATGCGCCCGATTTCGAGTATAAAACGGTGAAAGGCCTGCCAGCGGACGAAGCGTTCAAAGAAGCGCAAAAATTCCTGACTTGCAGCTTCCACTACCGGCAGTCCCAGCTGAGTAAAATAACGGACCCCGAAGGAAACATTCTGGGGTATGAATTGAAGCCGCTCTATGCGCCGTTCGAGTTCGGAATTGCTGACGTGCATATCATCACGTACAGCCTGAAAGACGGGACGGTGAGGGTCACCATTCGGCTGGACCCGGACGTCGAAAGGACGCTCAACGACGGTGGAGACAGGGATAGGGAGTCGGGCGGCAAGTAGCGGTGCGGAAGCTCGCCAGGCTTGAAGTTGTCCAGAAGATGGTTTTTATGCCTTTCTGATCGCCGTCAATTCCTCTTCGACCATGCCGCGAAACAGGATTGTCTTATAGCCGTTGTGCTTGAGCGGCTGTGCCGCTATCATTGAGGCCACCGCCGCCTTTGAAATGACTTCGTCGTCCAGCCGCTGACCGATGACGGTGTCTTCAATTTCTTTGGAGCGCCACGGGACGGGGGCGGCCCCGCTCAACACCGCGCGCACCCTCGTGACAACGTCGCCGTTGAAACGGAGCGCAAGGGCCATGCCGACAAGGGCGAAATCCCAGGAAGCGCGGGCCCGGACCTTGCGATAGGAACTCCGGAGCCCTTTCGCCGGCGGAAGGATGACATCGGTGACGATCTCTCCCGGTTCAAGCACTGTTTCCTTGTGCACGTCCACGCTCGGAAGGACGTGAAAATGCTCGACTGCGACGGTCCTCACGCCCTTGGGCCCGGTGACACGAACAACGGCTTCATAGGCAACGAGCGCAGGGGCCGTGTCCGACGGATGCACGATGTAGCATGGGCCGCCGCCCAGAATGCAGTGAAACTGGTTTTCGCCGGCCGCGGCAAAGCATCTGTCGCCACCCTTTCGCAGGCAGTGAAATTCTCCCCGGTAGTACCAGCACCGCGGCTTCTGGCAAAGATTTCCGCCGATGGTGCCCTGGTTCCGGAGCTGCGGACTCGCGACCTCGAGTGCGGCCTGCGTGAGTGCGGGATATTCCTGCTGAACGAGCGCGCTCTCGGCCACCTCGGTGACGGTCGTCAGCGCGCCGATACGGAGTCCTCCGTCCGGCGTCCTTTTGATTCCGTGCAGATCCTTGAGGCCGCTGATACTGACCAGCTTCTTTATGTCGAACACGCGGTCTCTGAGACAGCCGAGCAGATCCGTCCCCCCGGCGCACAGCCTTGCTCCGTCGGAGGAGAGCTGCTTGACGGCCTCCCGCAGGGATTTCGGACGTATGTAAGAGAAATTGGACAGCATATGTCTGTCATTCCTCAGTGGACAAAACTAAAAAGCGCCGGTTACGGTAAATATCATGCCTTCTTTTCAGCGAACAGTCTGACAAGCCGCATCGGGCTCATGGGCGTCTCGGTCACGCGCACGCCCGTCGCATGGAACACGGCGTTCGCGACGGCCGCTGCCGTCGGAATCATAACCGGCTCCCCCAATCCCTTGGCCCCCGTGGTGTTTGCCTCGGTGTCGACAAGTTCGACGGGAATGGAAAGCATGTCAACGGGCACGTCGAGCGCAGTAGGCAGTTTGTAGTCGTGCCAGTTCCTGTTCACCATCTTTCCCGTCTGGCCCCGGTCGAGGACGCGCTCTTCGGTCATGCCGAAGCCGATCCCCATGGTGATGCCGCCGAACACCTGGTTGTCGAAGGTCAGCCGGTCCATCACCCTGCCGCTGTCGTTGGTCCCGACGAAACGAAGGACTTTGACCTCGCCCGTCTTCATATTCACCTCGACTTCGCAGAACTGGGCCGCAAAAGGGTTCACCGCCCGGTTTTGGGGATTGGGGCCCCGGTAGCCGACCCCGACGAGCACGCCGCGCTTCTTAAGGCCCGTCACATCGGTGACCTTGATCTTCTTGGTCGAATCCTTGACTGACACGATCTCTTCGCCGTTCAGCTCCAGGTCCACGAGGGGGACCTGCAAGTCCGCTGCGGCCATCTCGAAAAGCTGCCGCTTGACGCTCAGCGCCGCGGCGCGTACCGCCGGCGACTCGGTCGGAACGGTCTTGCTGCCGCCGCTCGGCGTTGCGTACTGGGTGGTCCCGGTATCGGCGTTCTCGATTTGCAGAAGCTCGGGCTTCACGCCGAGTTCCTCGGACACGACCATGGCCATCACGGTCTTGGTGCCCGTACCGATGTCGCTCGCGCCCATGTTGAGGTTGGCGCTTCCGTCGGAGAAAAGCTTGACGATGACCGTGGAGGGTGGGCCGCCTCCGCCGGCGAACCAGAGGCAGCTTGCCGCGCCCACCCCCCTCCGGACATGCCCGGTCTTCGGGGCCTCGGAAATTTTTTTCCGGGCCTCCTTCCATCCGAAGGCCTCGGCCCCTTTCTCCAGGCACTCTTTGAGTCCCGTGGTGGTATAAGGAGGATTACCCGCTCTGCCCTGGCTGTAGGCCGGAACATTCTTGAGTCGCAGTTCGACAGGGTCCATCCCGATCGCAGAGGCCAGGGCATCGAGCATCTGTTCCAGCGCCCATGAACACTGCGGGTGACCCGGCGCGCGGAAGGGACGGGCCGGCCCGGCATTGATATATACGTCCGTCGTTTCGGTCCGCACGTTGGGGCAGGCATAGAGATCGCGGACCTGCCAGTCCAGAAGGGCGGCGCCGCCTGCAGGATAGGCGCCGCTTGCGCCGACGCCGGTAAACTCCAGGGCCATCAGCGTGCCGTCTTTCTTGACGCCCGCCTTGAGCTTCATAAAGCCCGGGGGCCGGTTGCCGACCGCCAGATACGTTTCTTCCCTTGATAAAAAAAGCTTGACGGGCCGCGCCGTCTTTTTTGCGAGCAGCGCGGCTACGATGGTGTATTTACCGGCGCGCACTTTGCTTCCGAACCCGCCGCCCACGTAATGATCGATGATCCGCACCTTCGAGAGCGGCATGCGCAGCACCTGAGCGACCTGCGCCTGGACGGCAAACACGCCCTGCGTGGACTCCCAGATCGTAAGGCTGTCGCCGTCCCATTTCGCCACGCATCCGTGGACTTCCATGGGCGTCTGGATCTCGCACCCGTTCCGGTAGGTCTGCTCGAGAACGACGTCGGCGTCGGAGAACCCTTTCACTACGTCGCCGCGGGCGTACTTGTCCGTTTTTACTTTATTGCCGGCCTTGTGGACTTGCGGCGCGCCCGCCTCGAGAGCTTTCCGTTCGTCCGATACGAAAGGAAGTATATCGTACTTTACCTTGACGGCCCTCGTCGCGTCCCATGCCTGGTACGGGGTTTCAGCCGCTACCGCGGCCACGGCTTCGCCTTCGAAGCGGCACCGAGGATCGAAAAGTTTGGCCTTCACATCAGGCGACCAGGGCCACAGGACGTCCGCTTCCTTGCTCTCCCCGGTGATCACCGCGCGCACCCCGGTCATCTTCACGGCCTGTCTCGTGTCCACGTCCTTCACGACGGCATTCGGGTACGGGCAGCGGAGGATCACCCCGTAAAGCATATCGGGAAAGACCATGTCCGACGCGTATTCGGCGTGTCCGCTTACCCGCTCGTAGGCATCGACCCGCGGCAGGGGCCTGCCGATCACCCTCGTCTTTCCCCACGGTTCAGGCGCGACGGCCGGAAGCGGCGTTTCGGGCACAGGAACCATCTGCGCGTAGTAAACTTCGTCCTTTTCATCTTTTTTCATTGTTTACCTCGTTGCTTGAGAAAAAACCAGTTTGAACTCAGCACATTTCAAACGATATCGAGTTCCAAAATCCCTACGAACGCTTGAGTTCGGCCGCCCTCTTCGCTGCATTGAATATGTGCTTGTACGCCCCGCAGCGGCAGAGGTTGCCGCTCACGCCCCGCCGAATATCGTCGAGAGACGGGTCCGGCTTGGACCGCAGCACTCCCTCAACCGACATGATCTGGCCGGGAGTGCAGTAGCCGCACTGGAAGGCGTCGTGCTCGGCGAAGGCCTGTTGCACGGGCCCCAGCTCTTCTCCCTTCATGAGGCCTTCGAGGGTGGTGATCTTCGTTCCCTCGGCTTCTATGGCCAGAGTCATACAGGCGTAGCGCGGAACGTCGTCGATGAGCACGGTGCAGGCGCCGCATTCGCCTCGTTCGCAACCCACCTTCGTCCCCGTGAGTCCGAGCCGCTCGCGAAGGACATAGAGCAAAGACCATCTCGGCTCGACGAGCAGGCGGTATTTGCGGCCGTTGATCTGGAGCGTCACCCGCGCCATCTCCCCGCGCTCCGTTATCTCGGCTTCCGCCGCAGGCTGGGCGGCGAGCTTTCCCGACACCACGATCGATACCGCCCCGGCGCTCACGGATGTGAGAAATCCGCGGCGGGTCATCCCCGGAGACGAATCGCTCTTTTGTTCGTTGCGATCATCGTCATCACTGTTTTTTTTCATGCCAGCCTCCTGATCGGGAATCAAATAATAATGGTCAAATACCAACACGCAAAAATCCGCATTTTACGGCTGCAATGCGCAATCCGGACAGAGTTCGGGAAGACGGACACATGGTATACATGGAGATAAGGGGAAAAACTTGGCCTCGAATGCCAATTAATTATGTATCAAGAATAGTGCAGAGCGGACGAAAATGCAAGGGTCGAAAAAGCCGCGGCAAAAAAAAGATAAAACTAAAGAGGTAAGCCATGAAAAATTCAGTGCAAAAGAACGTACATCGAAGCAGGATTACTCTTATTTGCTTGTTGTGCAATCCTGCTTCGATGAGTTTTCCCGTTCAGGCTTACGCCAGACCCGCCTGCCGGTTGGACCGACAGCTCCGGAAATCGCCCGCTTTGCCGCCGTCATTTTTTACATTTTTTCCCCACCCCGTGGAATATCCCTTTTCTTTTCCCGGTTTTCGTTTAGACTTAGAGAGGGTGGAGCCGTGCGCGGATGTATTTCGTCCGTCTCTGCGGTTCGCCGCCGCACTCCGTCTGTTGCTGCTCGCGGGCCGACTGTGGTTGTTCCGACTTTCGCCTGAACGTCGCAGCGAGCGTTTCGGCTCGAGACCTGCTATCTCGACGAGCCGCAGGGTCTGCCGGGTGTACCGCTCGATCCTGCCGAGAGAGTCAAGGTCATTCTGGGAAACAAATGAGATCGCTATACCCGCGGCACCCGCGCGGCCCGTACGGCCGATCCGGTGAACGTAATCTTCGGCGAATTTCGGCAGGTCGTAATTGATGACGTGGGTGACGCCGGGAACATCGAGGCCGCGCGCAGCCACGTCGGTCGCCACGAGCAAACGCACCTTCCCGCTGCGCACGTTCATGATGGTGCGATTGCGCTGGTTCTGGTTCATGTCGCCGTGCAGCGCGGCTGCAGCATGCCCCCGGGCAGAGAGCTCCCGGGCAAGCTGATCGGCATTGCGTTTGGTGCCGGAAAAGATGATCGCCCTGGTCATGGCGCTGTCGGCAATCAGCCGCTTGAGCATTTGGTTCTTGTGCTGCATATCGTCGGCGGCGTGGAGCCTTTGCTCGATCTGGTCGAGGGTCACCTGTTTTCCAGTGACCTCGACGCGCACCGGCTCTCTCAGCATGCGCCGGGCCAGCTTTGCCATGGCCTCGTCCATGGTGGCGGTAAACAGAAGGGTCTGGCGGGTCGCAGGAGTTGCGGCGGCGATCTGGTCCACCGCGTGGCTGAAACCCATGTCGAGCATGCGGTCGGCTTCGTCCAGCACAAGAAGTTCGAGGCGTGCAAAATTGATGCGGCCGTTTTCCATGTGGTCGATCAGCCGTCCCGGCGTCGCCACAATCAGGTCGACGGGCCGCGACAAGAGGCGCAGCTGTTCAAAGTAGGGCATGCCGCCGAGGATCGCGCCGACCCTGAGAGGCATGAATTTTCCGTAGGTCCGGACCGCTTCCGTAACCTGGTTCGCCAGTTCGCGGGTCGGCGTGAGCACGAGCACGCGCGGTCCCTTCGGCCTGCCGATTGACGCCGACGGAGTATTCAAACGGTGCAGGGCCGGCAGCACGAATGCCGCGGTCTTGCCTGTCCCGGTCTGGGCGGTGGCAATCAGGTCGCGGCCTTCGAGGGCCTTCGGGATAGCCAGCGCCTGGATGGGCGTCGGCGCCGCATAACCGCACTGGTTCACGGCCTTAATAATGGGTGAAGCAAGGTGTAAGTGTGAAAAAGACATGCTACTCCTTAGTGTTACCGAGCCCGGCCGATACGGACCGGAGTCGGAACGGTGAATGACGTACCAATTGAAATCGTGCCGACGATGAAATAGAATCCGACCTTGAAAACAAGGGGCCAGCGTTCCGTGGCGCGTCTCCGTTGAGAACCGCACTCTTTGGCGACGATTTGTCCTGGTAAGAGGTTTACGTGCGTGCCACAAGGACACCCGTGTCCCTGACAGCGATAACGGCAACAGCACAACATTGACCGGCAAACTCACATCGTTCGCCAACCATACGTGCTGTCGCGATTGCAGAGCGGGAACTGAATGCAAGCGGGGTTAGTGATCGATGAAATCGAACGGCGGACAGATGGAGCGCAGAAGAAAGCCAGCAGTCAAATTTCCGCCTGGATGTTTAATCAGTCGAGGCGCATTATACAGGTTATAAGACAAATAGCAAGCATTATTTTCAGCCCGCAGAGCAATTGATGTGGAATGTACGGCACTCAGCATACCATGGGACTTCATAAAAAGCATGTCGCGAAAAAGATGCAAAGCCGGACATGTTTAATTCTTTAAATCTTGGTTTCTACTTGCTCCGGGTGCGATCGAGCATCACCGGCAGAGGGATCTTATCCTCCAATGCTTTGAGCGCAGCCTCCCTGAGTCCGTCCCTGCCCAGGTCTTCCTTGCCGGTCATTTCCCCGATGTCGATGCGCACGATGCCGGTTATGGCAAACTTCTCTCCGGGAAAGTCTCCGTACCCGCCGTCGGGCTGGTATTTCTTCATGAGGAGCGTCAGCGCGAAAATCCGCTCCGCCCGGTCCTCAATGATATGGGCCCTGCCTTTGATGATGACGCTCCGATACAGGTATTCCGCCCTGCAGGGGTTTTCGTCACCCCGCACATAGGCAATCGGGAGGTCGATTTCGAAGCAGACCCTGTTGTCCCGTTTTATATCCTCGATCTTCTCCCCTTCCTTTGCCGTATGAAAATAGATCTTGTTATCGTGATGGGCGAAGTTGAGCGGCTTTACCATGGGATAGCCGCTCTTACCGATCGTCCCGAGCCTACCCACGTGACAGGTGTTCAGCAGGTCGATCACAATATTTTTGTCTCTGATCTCTTTCTTGCTTTTTCGCACCGTTGCCCTCCCGCTGCGCACTATATGCTATCAAAGCGGGATTGTTCTGTCAATGTGCGTTATAATTGGAGTATGAATGGAAGGTTGCTGACACCCCGGGAATTGCATGAAGGTGGGAAATGCCCAAGGAAGAGACCATAGCGGTGCCGGGAAAGATCACCGAAGCTCTCCCCGGAGGGATGTTCAGGGTCGAGCTTGAGACCGGCCAGAAGGTCCTGGCGCATCTCTCCGGCAGGATGAGGATACACTATATCAGGATTGTTCCTGGAGACAGGGTAATGGTTGAGTTGTCTCCCTACGACCTGACGAGAGGAAGGATCACGTTTCGGCTGAAACATGAAGCTGCGTGATCCCGTGTAGACCGCGCAACAATAAAGCATTGCATCGCGACTGGTGTCGTTCGGCGGCGTGTATCAAAGAGCTGGCGTAATTGCCGGGATAATCGGCATTCCCAACTTTCCCTCTGTTCTGTTCTCGTTGAAATATTCTGTTTTTGATAGTGACGAAAAATCCCCGAAGGAGCTTCCGCTTTCCTTGGTCCTCAACAACCCTGTCTCCTGATGACCTTTTCATATGCCTGCGCCATCACATGGTAGCCAGCATTGGTCGGGTGCACTTCATCCCGCGGCGCTCCGTTGTGTTCTATCAGAAGCAGGCCGTCTCTGCCCCGGAACGCGCCGTATACGTCCGCCACCGGAACGTTGAAGGGCTTTGCCGCACGGGAAATGATCCGGTTGAAAACGGGAATTACCGCCTCCGATTCCGGGATTTCCGCAATGCTGTAAAGGTTATTCATGTAGATTCTCGCGTCAGGCAGGCCGGTTCGCAAGCGCTGGAAGATCTGGACAAGATTCGCGCGAAATGAGGCCATCGCTCGTCGAAGCTCGACTCCATTCAGGATGGACAGCAGATCGTTCCCGCCGACGCTTACGGTGATCACCGTCGGGCGAAACTTGTCGACAGCCTGGGGCACTTGGTGTTCCAACACGTCCAAACTCGTAGCCCCGGGGACGCCGACATTACAGAAGAGCGTGCGGTGAATGGAATCGAATACCATCGATTGATACAACAGGTAAACATATCCCTGCGTCGCAGGCACCGCCCCGTATCCTGCAGCCAAGCTGTCTCCCAGAGCCATGTACCGCGTTGGCCGGTCGAATTGATACTTGACTTCTTCCACCTGCTGCGCTTCCGCTTGAGCGCGTGCCGGCATGGGAAACAGAGAAAGAATAGAAGGCACAGACCAAAATCGCATGACCGTTTGCTACCTCACGAAGCGTCAGGATCGGAACAGGGTTGGATGCCGAATCTTCGATATAGCATATGCCATTCACCTTTCTTGCGACAGTGAGCAGTGCAGCAGGATCAGCGTTTCCACATGCCCTCATGTTATTCTGAACGGGCGGGAACAGGAACTCTTAATAATAACTATAGCGCATCTTTTGTATTAGTCAATAAAGGACAGTCTATAAACTAATACTTTTTTATTAGACCGAACGTTTCAAATATCCAACCGTTGCAAAAAACTCACCTCAATCTTCGAGCGTCGGTCTACCTCACAGAACGGACACACGGCAGTAGAGAACTCCACTTTCTCGTCTTCGACCGTCTTCCGTTGCCTTCTTATCATTACATGATAAGTTTTTCCGCCGGGTGGAGGGTCAAGGGTTTTTTCCCGGTCCCTTCGATGATCGGGCAATAAACGGCCGGAGAATGCTTCAGGAACCTGACTTTCAGCACCTCTGAGAGCGTCGCCTTGAGCGCTCTGAGAGCTGCTATCTTTTCGTCGATCTCGTTCAGTTTGTGCCTGATGAACTCCTTCGTATGCTCGCAGGGCACAACTCCCCTGTCATGGAGCACCAGTATCTGCCTGATCTCTTTGAGCGTGAGGCCGAGGGATTTGGCCTTGTGGATGAATTCAAGCCTGCTCACGGCTTCATCGGTGTAGAATCGATAGCCGCTCCCAGTCCTCGCGGCCCTCGGCAAAACTCCTATGGTCTCATAATATCGTATAGTCCTCGGGCTCAGCCCGGACTTTCTTGCTATCGCGCCTATGTACATTGTCTTCATATCATATTATAAACCTTTCAGCATGCTGGAGGGTCAAGAAAAATCGGCACCCTGCAGCGCCGCGCCGCGGTCGGCACGCCGAGTCTTCTCGCTTGCTAAAACCAAAAACAGATATTATAGTATAGACAAAACATATATCATCGGGATAAAGATTTTTACATCTCAGCGGGCTGTACGGGAAGTTTTTGGATTGAGGGGGTAAAGAAGTGGTAAGGAAAGCGGTTGCACTCATCTCAGGCGGCCTGGACAGCGTGCTCGCAGCCAAGATCGTCGGAGATCAGGGTTTTGAGGTCCTCGGGCTCTATTGCACCACGACCTTTTCGAAGAGCTACGGCAGGGAAGAGGACACCCATGCCGCGAGGGTCGCGAAGGAGATCGGAATAGAACTTCGCGTCCTCGACTTGGGACAGGCGTATATCGACCTGATCCGGAACCCGAAGCACGGCTACGGGAAGAATGTGAACCCGTGCATAGACTGCAAGATCTTCATGTTGAGGAAAGCGAAGGCCGTCATGAATGAGATCGGCGCGTCGTTCATTGTAACGGGCGAGGTTCTCGGCCAGCGGCCGATGTCTCAGCGTCGTGACACCCTGTACGTCATCGAGCGCGACTCCGGCCTGAAAGGCATCGTCCTCCGCCCCCTGTCGGCCAAGCTTCTTCCTCCGACGAAAGCCGAGCAGGAGGGCATAGTTGACCGCGACAAGCTCTGCGCTGTCAGCGGTCGCTCCCGGAACAGGCAGATCGAGCTTGCAAAAAACTACGGCATCACCGGCTTTTCGGCTCCCGCCGGCGGATGTCTGCTCACGGACGAACATTTCGCCGCCAAACTTCGCGATCTGTTCGAGCACGAGCTGGACATAACGCAGACAGACGTCAGGCTTCTGACCGTGGGACGTCACTTCAGGCTCGCCTCGGGATTAAAAGTGGTCCTCGGCCGCGAAGAAAGCGAGAACAAGAAGATCATGGCTCTTGAGCAGCCGGGATATCATCTTTTCATGCCCGACGGCTTCCCCGGTCCCGTGGCGCTCCTGGCCGGCGAACCCGCTCCGGAGGACAAACTGGCCGCCGGAAGGCTCATCCTCAAATACAGCAAGCCCACGCCGGACAAACCCCGCCGCATCCGATGCAATAACGAGATCTTCGACCCGGGAGAACCGATTCCCGGAGAGACAGGAAACCTGAAAAGGGTCGGGATGCAGGGATAACGGAAAATGCGGGCCTTGATAGCAAAGTCATTCAAATGTATCCTGTCATGCGTCCGTCTTCATAAGCGAGGTAACCAATGTCACAGATCACCATGCAGGCGGTTGCGGAGTACCTCCAATCCCTCTACGACAAACCCATTCGTCTGCTTTCGATGACTCGCCGCGGGAGACAGGAGGAAGGAGACGACCTCAAAGGCTTCGGGTACGGCTCTCCCCTGTTTCTCGAATACGAGATCGCGGGGGAAAGAAAAAGGGCCGTCCTCGAAACCATGGCTCCCTCGACCTACGGCCACGAACACTTCTCGGACCGCGCCCAGTCCATTCTCTGGGAGAATGCGAGCTTCAACTGTCTTCCACGTCACGTCCGTTCCCTGGACAGCGGAGCGGTTCTCGACACGGGGAAAATCATCTCTACCGGCCGTGCCGAGGAGTTTTTCCTTCTTACCGAGTTCGTGCACGGAGACGGATACTTCAAGGACCTCGAACGGATCAGAGACACCGGCACGGCGTCACGGGCGGACTTTGAGAGGACTCGCGCTCTTTCTGACTACCTTGTCGAAATCCATGCGGAAAAGCAGGACTCCCCCGGCCTCTACACGCGTCGCATCCGCGACCTGCTTGGTCACGGCGAATGCATCATGGGCATCATAGACAATTATCCCGTTTCCTTCGAATTCATCGACCAGGAGCTCCTCAAAAAAATAGAGACCGCCTGCCTGGAATGGCGCTGGCGGATCAAAAACCGCGCATATCGCCTCTGCCGGGTACACGGAGATTTTCACCCGTGGAACGTTCTTTTCCGGCAGGGCACGGACTTCACGGTCCTGGACCGCTCCCGCGGGGAATGGGGAGAGCCTGCCGACGACACCGCCACGATGACGATCAATTACCTGTTCTTTTCACTCCAGCGCTCGAAAAGACTTGAAGGAGATTTTGAGAAGATGTTCAATCTCTTCTGGGACAACTATGTCGCCAAAACGGGCGACCGGGAGATGCTCGATGTGATCGCGCCGTTTTATGCATGGCGCGGCCTGGTGATCGCAAGCCCCGTCTGGTACCCCCATCTGTCCCCGGACGTGCGGAGAGCCGTGTTCAACTTTATCTTGAATGTTCTCGCTGCCGAACGGTTCGATCCCTCGGCGGTGAACAGGTATCTAGCATGATCGCCGAGCGCGGCTTCGCCGTCTGGATAACCGGACTTCCGGCGTCGGGCAAGAGTTCGGTGACCTCTGAACTGATGAGAAAATTGAAGGCGCGAGGGGTGACCGCGGCCGTCCTCGAGTCCGATGTAATGAGGGCAATATTGACTCCCTCGCCGACCTACAGCCTCGATGAAAGGGACCGGTTCTACAGGACACTCGTGCTGATCGGAGAAGTGCTTACCCGGAGCGGCGTGAACGTGATCTTCGATGCAACGGCAAACAAACGGGAATACCGCGACCGTGCACGCTCACTCATCCGGAACTTCATCGAAGTATATGTGGACTGTCCGGTCGAGGTCTGCATGGGCCGCGACCCCAAGGGCATCTACGCCCGAGCCGCCGCCGGGGGCGCAACCACCGTCCCGGGCGTGCAAGCTTCATATGAGCCGCCTCTCAAACCCGATATAACTCTGGACTGCCGGGCTGCCCCCGAGGCGGGGGCTGATACGGTCGTTGAAAAACTCATAAAATTGCGATACATATAAACAGTTTTTTTGCCCCTATTTGCGAAACTCATTTGACTGCCTATAGTCCATCCGATACAATGTTTGATCATTATGGGCAAAAAAATCACTTATGAACGCTGGATAACACTCTATCTCCCCGAGGGTTGGAACGAACGGGAGGAGATGGGGTTTGTGCTTCTCGAAAAGGAAGGCTGGCCCGGCATGATGCAGCTTTCATTCCTGGAGAGGGACGAGACCAAGACCCCTCCGGCGCAAGCGGCCAGGATACTCCTGGAGGACACGCTCGAGGAGCGGGATATTCCCTTTCCCCGTGAAGCCGTTTTGGTGGAAGATCTTGGAGAGACGGGAATCGCGGCCCTCGACTATACGTATAAGGAAGGCGAGGACCGGACGCACTGGCGGGTCTGGTTCTTAGTGGACAAGACGCGGGCGATCATGGCCGCTTATGTGAGCCATCCCGAGCACGATAAACCCTACCTCGACGAAGCTACGAGAATCGTGGCAGACATCGAATTCATTCCCGCGACAAACGACTGACAATTAAGCGTATTCCTTGAGCAGCTTGCTCCTGGCGGGATGGCGCAGTTTCTTCAGCGCCTTGATCTCGATCTGCCTGATTCGTTCCCTGGTGAGGTTGAAATACTTGCCCACCTCTTCGAGCGTGTGCTCACTCCCCACGCCAATGCCGAACCGCATCCGTATAATCTTCTCCTCCCGTTCGGACAGCGAGGAGAGCACCTCTTCGATACGTGAGATGGCCTCGTTGTTTTCGAGGGTCTTGAACGGCGAGACGGACTTTTCGTCCACGATAACATCCTTGAGTTCCTTCTCTTCGGAGAGAATCGGCGTTTCGAGCGACACCGGCTCCTGGATGGCCCGCAAGATCTCGTTCACGCGCGCCACGGACAGTCCCATCAAGTCCGAGATCTCTTCGGGCGACGGCTCCCTGCCCTTTTCTCGCATGAACTTGGCGTAGATGCGGCTGATGCGCGTGCTTTCCTCGATCAAGTGTACCGGCAGGCGGATGGTCCGGGCCTGGTCGAGTATGGCGCGGGTGATCCGCTGCCTGATCCACCACGTGGAGTAGGTACTGAACTTTGTCCCTTTCCCGGATTCATACCGGTCGGCTGCCTTCATGAGGCCGATATTTCCCTCCTGGATAAGATCAAGGAGCGTGAGCCCGCGGTTCACGTATTTTTTCGCGATGGAGACCACGAGCCTGAGGTTAGCCTTGATCAGCTCGTCCTTGGCGATTTTTACTTTCGCCTCTTCTTTCTCGATACGCTTCACGGTTTCCCTGAGGGTCTTCGCGTCGAGTCCGAGCTTGATCCGCTCGCTGTGTACGCCGCGCTCGGCCTGCTTCTCAGCAGTGACGATCTTCTTGATCATCTTCTCTATCTCGCGGTCCGAGAGCCTCATTTCACGCAGCGTAGCGGCCGCCCGCTCCATGTTACCCCGCGATATCTGCCGCTTGAACCGGTTAAACTGTCGCACAAACTCCTCTGCGTATGCTTCGTTCCATTCACCGGGGTACCTCAGGATGTCCTGAACCTTCATCAGCCCTTGTTTTATATTTTCACCGAGAGCAACAACGCGTGGAATCGCAAGCGGCGAGGTCAGCGCGATCTCCCGCAGCGCCCTCTTCCCCTCTTCGAGCATCCGGACATAGGTTTGCTCCTCTTCGATCTTGAGCATGGGAAATCTGCCAACCGACTTCAGGTAGGTATCGATAAGGTCGGCGCCACCAATCTCTTCAAGGGGCTCCGGTTTCTCCTCGAGCTGAGCAGCTTCTTCCTCGGCGACAAAACCTTCATCCATTTCATTTATTATTTCTTCGGGCACCTCTTCAGGAAAGCCCGTTTTATCTTGTGATAAAATCACCTTGCCCATACGCATTGCCTTTCCTTAATTAAATTATATCAAAAACATGTATTGAATCAAACGCCTATTTTACGCCTTTTTGCATCAAAAATGCAAGTACCTGAAGATTCTCGCATGGCGACGTACCCAGTGATTGCAAGGCATCACAGAGGGGCGATGGCTCCTGGATATATAATCCGGCTCATAGAATACGGCGTTGCACCTGCTCAATGCTCCACAAAATGCCATTTTCCTGGAGGATCGATGAAAGAGAGATCTATTTTATCACGTGAATTATCTCGAGGCGCCGCGGTGCGTGAGAAGAACCGTCTCTGCTGTATCAAACCGTGTTTTACGGACCATCGCAGCTTGCACGAATAATCCTTTTATGCTATATTTGTGCCCGACACGGATAGTCTCTATGCGGTTTTTCCAGTTTTCCGGAGCAAAAACCTTGGTATTCATCCCACCGCTCGTGGCGCTTGTGGTATCTACTTTTGGATCATCGGCGGTACATACGGGATCGGCGGCGGCGCAATCATAGCGCCCTTCTGCGTTGCCGTGTTCCACCTCCCCGTTTACACGGTAGCCGGGGCCGGCCTGCTCGGAACCTTCCTTACTTCGATTGTGGGGGTTGTTTTTTACAGTGCACTGCCTTCTGCGAACGGGATTTCGACGTCGCCTGATTGGCGCTGGGTTTTCTCTTCGGCGCCGGCGGATTCGCCGCATGTACATCGGCGCCCGCGCCTCCAGAAGTTCATTCCTCAGAAGTCCATCAAGATCATGCTCGGCCTCATGATCATATTCCTCGCACTTCGGTACATAACGCAGTATTTCATTTAGGGCATCATGACCGCCGCTGGACTATATCAACCTGCCGTAGCTATTTTTAAGCTTCAACATTTTTAAAACGGCCTCGCAGAAGAAATCCTTTACTTTAATCCCCTGCTCCCCGGCTTTATCGGCGCGCTTCCGGCCTTGCACAGGGGGCAGGTCTCGGGAGTGTAGGTCGGGACGTCGAGGGTCACCAGGGATTTGTACGGCACGCCGAGGTCGGCTTTGCCGCCGGAGCGGTCGATGAGCGAACCCGCCGCTACGACTATGCCCCCGGCCATCCTTACAACTTTGATCGTCTCTTTCGTGGACTTTCCGGTTGTGATCACATCCTCGACGACAAGAACACGCTCGCCTGGTTTGATCGCAAACCCTCGGCGGAGCGTGAGCTCTCCGTTCACCCGTTCGGCGAAGAGCGCGCGCACGCCGAGCGCCCGAGCGGTCTCGTGTGAAACAAACACGCCACCGAGTGCCGGTGCGATCACCACTTCTATCTTCAGACTCCTGAAGTTCCCGGCAAGAGCTGCGCAGAGCTTCGTTGCAATGTCCGGCTGCTGGAGTACGAGCGCGCTCTGAAGATAGCGGTCGCTATGAAGACCCGATGAAAGCAGAAAGTGGCCTGTGAGCAGAGCGCCGGTTTTCCTGTAAATCTCCAATACCTCTTCTGATGTCATGACTTGTTAACTCCTCTGCGAATTATCGGCCGCAGATTTTCGCTGATCAACGCAGATGATACGCAGACGGCGCCCCAAACATTCGCTCCCCACGTTTTGCTTCTCTTCGACCCGCTTTTTCAGCGTTTATCTGCGGCCGAAAGGTCTATCTTCATCTCTTCCAATATCTTCTTCACAGCCGTTCGCCGGTCCGCAGTCTTGAGCACGGGTCGGCCCACGACGATATAGTCCGCGCCGGCGGCGACGGCTTCGGCGGGCGTCATGACCCGTTTCTGGTCGTCCTTGCCCGCCCACTCAGGCCGCACGCCCGGGGTGAGAATCACGAACCGTCCGCGGACCGCCCTCCTGAGCATTTTAATCTCCTGCGGTGAAGCAACCACGCCGTCCATGCCCGCCCTCTGGGCTAGCCTGGCAAGGTGGCTGACCTCTCTGCGGAGAGAACGGTTGATTTTCAATTCCCTCCGAAGGCTCCGGTCATCCATGCTCGTGAGGATCGTGACAGCGAGCATGAGCGGCTTCGGAAGACCGTATTTCGCCGCCGTATCCCGCGCTGTCTCGACAGCTGCCTTCATCATGTCGAGCCCGCCAAGGGCGTGCAGATTCAACACGCTGACGCCGAGCTTCACGGCCTCGGCGGACGCCTTTGCCACGGTATTCGGGATGTCGTGATACTTGAGGTCGAGAAAAACCCGCCCGCCCGTCTCGATGATCCTGCGGACGATGCCCGGGCCATAGGCCGTAAAGAGCTGGTGGCCGACCTTGAACATTCCTACGATGTCCTTGAGTTGGGCGACGAGTCCGACCGCCTCCTCTTCACTATCGACATCGAGGGCGAGGACAAAACAGTCTCTCGGGCTGAATTTCGGATTTCGGATTTCGGTTTTGGTCATTAAATTCTGATTCGGCCGAGCTGGAACCAAAATGCACGACGACGAATTACGCGAATTATTCGAATGTCACAAAGAAAATCCGAGTGAGCCGCGAAAGCTCTCATGAGGCCCGATGGAAGAATTGCCGAGTTTTGGGCACGGACCTTGTGCTTTTTTGCTGCTTCGGGTCGGCTATTCGTCCTTTTCGTGTCATTCGGATAATGGTTTTGAGTTTTTTTTGCGCTTTGAAAAAACGTGAATCGAAAGCGCCTAATATATTCTGAGCAGGCTCACGAGCCTGTCCTTGAACAGCTCGGCAAGCGCATGGAGACTTTTTGCCGTCAGAAATTCGTCCGCATTGTTCGAAAACAGGATCCAGACCTCGGCCGGAAAATCCTGGGTCTCTTGGGACATCTCCATGTGCAGGGAGACCTTGGGCAGCGCACGCACGGTGACCGCCATATCGCTGCCGATGATAGTCGGCGATTGACGGGCATCGAACATCGGCAGCAGGGAGCCGGCGCGGGTAATGATTTCTGCGACATACTGCGTGAGAGGAAGCTCGACCTTTTTCCTGAAATCGGGTTGCGGCGCGCCGGCAAAATCACCGATAGTGCGCCAGGGGAGCTCGGAATAGACGGTGCCCGAGGAAAAGAGGTATTCGGATATCACGAGTGCGTGGCTCTCGGGGGCCTTCTGGCCATGGAGAAATATTCCGTTACGCCTGATGACGTAATCCTGGCCCAGCATGCCCAGCAGAAGGGCGTCTTCATCAGGGTTGTAGAGCGCGCTTACCCGCTCTGCTATTTCAGGGAAGGACGTATGTTCCAGGGCTTTCACGGCGGTCTCCGCATCGATTTATCTCGGAAACAGATTATACATGCGCCTTTTCGAAAGGACAACAGAAAAATACCGATGCAGAGGGCGCCGGCGGTCAATGCCCGTATCAGAGGGATACTTAGATTCCTTCAGTGGAGCCGTTTCTGCTACGCTTCCTGCTTGATCCTCTGGATGATCTCCATGATCAGCTCTTCGATGTTGATCTGGAGGTGGATCGTGTCTGCAGGAAGGCTCTCTTCAAAGCGGTACTCGGCGGCGTCCCACAGGAAGAGGCTGAAGATGATTTCCTTGACCTGCGTCTTCAGGCCTGCAAACAGGTCCTTGGGCGAGATGAACCGGTTTTCCACGAGCAGGGCGCCCAGTTTCTTGAAGCCGCTCTTTTTGGCCAGAACGAAGGCGGCATCAAGATGTTCCCTCGTTAACTTTCCGGCCTTGACCAAGATTTCACCAAGACGGTCCTGACCATCAGTGGACGTTGCGAAGATAATCTGCCCGTCTTTCATATAAACGGATTTTTCAACACCGCCGTTGCGGACAACCAGAGTTCCCGTGACTCTTCGGACGTTAAGGTCTTCCAATAATACGGGCAGCGGTGTCTCCCTGATGTTCCCGGAAAATGGGACCGACCTGTTCATAGGGAATCGGACGTAAGGCGCGGAGATGTACGCCTGAGAGCATCAATACTCGAACCTGATCCCGGCGCCGCCCAGCGTCGTATCGCCGGTCTTCAGTTCCATAAGTACCATGAACTTCTGGCTGATCTTCCATTCGAGCCCGCCGAAGATGAAATAGTTCGTCTGGTTACTCGCGAGGAAAGAGCCGTATTCAGCCGCCACTTCAAGGCCGCCGTAAGGCGTGATTTTATACCCTCGATCCGTAAGCGGAAACCCTCTGCTGAATATGGTGGAAAAATTCAATTCGCTTACGTTCCTGCCGCTGACGATGGTGTTGTCGAAACCGAGGTCCACGGCCATATCGATCGGGATACCCTCACTCTGTTTCACAAGCTGGTATTTCACATCGCCGCCCACGAGCGCCGCCACCTTGCTTTGAGGACTATCGATTGTCGTTACTCCGAACTTCAAACCGACGTCGAAGAGCCCACCGAGACCGTAGCGGAACGCCGGATAGTAGCTTTTGTAATCATCGGCAATGGTAAAGTGTATACCGGTCTGAGTCATGCCGAAATCCAGGCTCTCTGCAGTCATAAAGGTGTTTTGAGTGAACCCCGAGAATGCCCGCGCCTGACCGGCCGACAGAACAAACACAACCACAATCGCGATGAACACCAAATGTCTTTTCATCTCGTGAGCCTCCGTTCGTTGAAGATTTTTGACAAGATTTTGATGTCCAAACTATAGCATCAAACCGAAAAATTGACAAGCAAAAAATCCGGGAATGGGAAAGGCGTCGTAAGAAAGACGGGGAAAATCAGTTCTGAAGGAAAAAATCAGGCCTCGAAATATACTGCGTGCATTCTTCACCCTGCTTGTGCGCAAACTGTGGACAAACACCGGGCGACGAGCATGATGTCATCCGTCACGGGTCAACTCCACGTTCCAATATAGATAGTCGCGCCAGCTCAAAGGAGCATTTTTGATCCCGAATGTGAGTGTGACGACCGGGACCCACGTGGGCTTTTCGGGCTTCCTAATGAGTCTCATCCTTGCTTCGCGAGGCGTTCTGCCGCCCTTTTTATTATTACACGAGAGACAGGCGGTCACGATATTTTCCCACGTCGTCTCCCCGCCCTGCACCTGCGGGATGACATGGTCGAACGTCAGGTCCTCTGCAGGGTACTTATGTCCGCAGTACTGGCACATGTGCTTGTCGCGGAGGTAGATGTTCGCACGGGAGAACCGCACTTCCTGGCTTCCACGTTTGACTTTGACGAGTTTGAGAAGGCGGAGGATGGAGGGAAGCTTGAAGGTGATAGTCACGCCCCTGATTTCGCGGTCGTAGAAGTCGATCACCTCGACTTTGCCCTGCGTAAGCAGAGTAATCGCCCTTTGCCAGGATATGATCTTTAACGGCTCAAATGTTGCATTGAGAAGAAGAGTCCGTTCCATGGCCTCCTCGAAGCATGGGAAGCTTTAAGATTCACTGTCTCAGGAGCAACCGAAAACGACAGAAGATTCATGTATTTAAGCACTCAAAATACATAAAACTTTAGGGTTTGTCAATACTTTTTAAAAATCGTATAATATCAACCATGTCCGGTACCATAGAGGAACGGGAACAACAGGCCGCCACTGCGGGCCCCAAAGAGACTGCCCGGTATATTCATGATCCTTCGCCCAGGGTAATCACGGTGCTCCTTTCGAACAAAAACCTCTCTGAACAAGATGTTCTGGCCATCGCTGGCAGAAAAAATGTTTCCGGCGAAATACTCGGGGCCATCGCAAAAAACAAAAAGTGGGCCGAAAGCTACAATATCCGCTTTTCCCTGGCAAAAAACCCGAAGACCCCGATCTTTGTGTCACTTTCGCTCTGCCGGGGTCTTCGCCTGTTCGACCTTGCGGAGCTGAGCCGCAGCAGGTATCTGCCGATCGCGTACCGAAACAAGATCGAAGACATTATTATCGAGAGAATACCTACCATGGCGCTCGGGCTCAAGACCGCGCTTGCAAAGATGGCGGCGGGAAACGTTCTCTTGAAACTGATCGAGGACGGGATACCCGAGGTGGTGAAGCTGTGCTTGAACAACCCGCACCTGGTAGAGGCGCATCTCTACAAGATCATCAACCGCAGGCAGACTTCGCCGGAGACTATCAGGATGATTTCCGGACACTCAAAGTGGTCGAGCCGTTCTGCCGTACGGCAGGCTCTTATCAGAAACAGCAACACGCCGCTCGTTCAATGCGTGCTTTTTTTCAGAGACATGAAGGTTCGGGACCTGCGGGATGCTTTTGCGGACCCGTCGGCGCCGTCGCACGTCAAACCTTACATCCATCGTGAACTCTGGGAGCGCGGTGAAGAGCCGCATAAGGTGATCAGCGGAGAGAAGGTATATAAGATCGATGAAGACTATGAGGAATCAATCGAAGAGTGAATGTTTTGGCCCCTGCTCCGCTGTATCGGTTGTCTGAAGTCTCGAGGTCTCATTGAAGGGAAACCGCGTATCGAGAGACAATGCACGTCGCGCGGATTTATCTTTGATGAGAAACCATGTTCAAAATATCAGCCATCTGCCGGTGGATCTTGCCGTTGCTCGCGAGAATCGCCTTGTCATAGAGCGAAAACCTCGTACCTGAAAAATCAGATACCATACCGCCTGCCTCACGTACGATCAGGCTTCCGGCGGCTACGTCCCACGGCTGAAGCTTGAGTTCCCAGAACCCGTCAAGCCTCCCTGATGCGACATAACACAGATCGAGCGCAGCCGAACCGTCTCGGCGCACTTCCTGTGAAACCATGAGCAAAGCGCTGAAGTAGTCCAGGTTGTTTTTCTCGCTCACCGTGCGGTCATAGGGAAACCCGGTGGCGAGCAGGCTCTTGATGAGCATGTCCACGTTCGAAACCGCGATCTTTGCGCCGTTCAGGTATGAGCCTTGTCCTTTTTGGGCCGTAAACAGTTCGTCCCTCATCGGGTCGTACACGACCCCGAGGATGACCTCTTTGTCGTGTTCGAGCGCAATGGAAACTGAAAAACAGGGATAGCCGTGAGCATAATTCGTGGTGCCGTCGAGGGGGTCGATAATCCAGCGAAAGGGAGATTTGTTCTCTATTGTCGTCTCTTCCTCTGCCGTGATTCCGTGTTCCGGAAACGCACGGCGGAGCGTCTCGACTACCGCCCTCTCCGAGCGCATGTCCATATCGGTAACAAGGTTGATTTCGCCTTTGTAGGTGATCTTGCGGTTGCCGGAAAAGTTATCTCTGAGAATCCTGCCCGCCTCAAGCGCCGCTTCACGTGCCGTCGACATGAACTCCATTCTTCAGCTTCCTCTCCTTCGCTGATTTTCTGCAGAATCTGCAGAAAATGCATCATTTACCACTATTCTCACTTTAGCCCTAAAAACAAAAAGGGCAAGGCTCCAATGCCTTACCCTTTTTTACGTTCCTTTCCGTAACATCTGCAGAAGGAAAAACCTATTGAACGATCCTCTCCATTTCAACACCGAGACAATCTGCCAGAAGTTTTACTGTCCGGGGCTTCATGGTTATTCCTTTCAACGTCCTTGATACCGTTACCTTGTGAATCCCCAGCGTATCGGCGATTTCAGTATAACTTAGCCCCTTTTCCAGACGTTTTTTTTCAAGGATTTCAACTTTGTACATAGATTTTCCTTCTCCCATCGGTTTTTACCTCTCACTAAAAATTATCCCCGCGTGAACCTTCTTTGTCCTTACTCATAATTGCAACTAATCTAAAATTTTGATTTTAATTATAGCACAAATGTTTGCAATTTTAAACATCTCTGAAAAATTATTTTGCACCTTTTTGTTGACATTCATATGAAACAAGGGTATAAATTGTCCGAAATGACCATCGCCGAAAAACTTAAAAAATTGCGAAACAGAAGCAAGATGTCCATGAGCCAGGTTGCCCGACTTTCGGAGATCTCTGGAAGCGGCCGGGACAGGATCACTCAGGGGTATATCTCCCGGCTGGAATCGGGCAAGGAGACAAATCCGAGCCTGCAGAAACTCTTGACCTTGAGCAGTATATACGGAGTTGATCCGAATGAGCTGCTCATCGGAAACGGCAAAAGGAAAGATTCCCGTATCTCTCCCCCACAATCAGGCCATTCGCGGGTCCGGGGACGAAATGGAAAAATGCGGGAAGTGATGGAATGTCTTGCAAAGTCCCCGAAGTATCTGGATGCCGTTCGAAGCCTGCTGAAATCCGATAAGGGGCGAATGGTGCTCAGACACTACGGCTCCATCTCCGGCAGACAGAAGGAAAAATTTCTGGCCCTCAATCTCAAAAGCGGACTTAAAAATACAAAGTAGCTGAAGAACCCGCGAGAAGAATGCACCCTACCGGGCTATCCACCTGTGGGGCACGTGACAACTCTTGCAGTGTTTATCGGAATGGTGAACGGGCTTGAGGGCCAGCACATCGCGGGTGTGGCAGCGAAGACAGTCATCATCGACGGGTTTTATTCGGGCATGCGGCTTGTGACATTCATAGCAGTTGAGCCGTGCCATGGGGACCCGGTCCGGAAAGCTTGTTTTCGATGATTTCCTGTGACAGGACAGGCAGCGGTTCCGATCCGGTATGAAGGGTTCCTGCTTCTTTGGCGAAAACGCATGACACCTGAGACAGGAAATCTCCTCCATTCCCACCCCATGGATCTTCCAATCCTTATGACAGCCGAGGCAGGCACGCTCATCGGGCCTGAAGGAATGACCTTTCCGGCTGTGGCAGTCCTTGCATGAGAGCTTCTCCATGAACACATGCCGCGCGTGGCCGATGGACTTATTCACCGTGAGCGATCCCTGTGCGGCCTCGTCCCAATGGCACTTCGTGCACGTCTTCCACGGCGTTTCCGCCCCGTGGGGCTCGTGGGACCTCCTGTTGGCGGTAAAAACGAACTTCACGAGCAGCCGGTTCTGCTCGACCAGGCCCAGTTGATGGCAGCCCTGGCACACGATGCTGCTGTGACCGCTGAGCTTCCACGCGGTGTAAGCCTCTTCCATGAGATGGCAGCTGTTGCAGAACTCCGGATTTCTCTGGATATAATTATAATATCGGACCGCGAGAACGATGCCGATGATGGAAATGGTGAGGAGCAGGGCAACAAGGATCGTCTTGTCCCGGGGACTGAGCCCGCGGTCAAGATGGTCGAATATCTTGGAAAGGAATTTATACATAGTAGATCAAAAGAAGAGGTCAGAAAACGGAACCCGGCGCGTCATTTTTATCTGCTTTTTCTTCTGACTCCCGACTTTCTCGCGACTACTTAATGAGATACTCTGCGATTTGCACTGCATTCAGGGCCGCTCCCTTGCGCAGGTTATCGGACACGATCCACATATTGATCCCGTTCGGGATGGACCCGTCTTCCCTGATTCTGCCCACGTACGTCTCATCCTTGCCGGCCACATCGATCGCCATGGGATAGAGATTTCTCGAAGGGTCGTCGTATACGATGACCCCCGGAGCAGCCGAGAGGACTGCCCGCACCTCGTTGGCCGAAATCTTTTTCTCCGTTTCGATGTTCACGGACTCCGAGTGGCACCGGAACACCGGGACCCTCACCGCCGTTGCGGTGACGCGGATTGAATCGTCCTCCATGATCTTCCTTGTCTCGTTCACCATCTTCATCTCTTCTTTGGTGTACCCGTTGTCGAGGAAAGCGTCGATGTGCGGCAGACAGTTAAAGGCGATCTGGTGAGGATAGACGGCCTTTTCGACCTCCCGGAAGTTGAAAAGGGCCACGGTCTGCTGTGCCAGTTCGTCCATGGCTTTCTTACCCGTGCCCGATACGGACTGGAACGTTGTTACGACAACGCGTTTGATCTTCGCCCTGTCGTGGATCGGCTTCAGGGCCGCGACCATCGCGATCGTGGAACAGTTCGGATTGGAAATGATGCCGTTGTGCCTGGCGATGGCGTGGGCGTTCACCTCGGGCACAACGAGCGGTACCTTCGGATCCATGCGGAAGGCGCTCGAGTTATCGATCACGACCGCGCCGGACGCTACCGCGGCCGGTGCGAATTCGAGACTCCGGGCTGCGCCGGCCGAGAACAATGCTATGTCGACGCCCTTGAAGGAGTCCCTCGAGAGCCGTTTGACAGTCCAGTTCTTGCCGCAAAACTCGAGCTTCTCGCCTTCGGAACTCTCTGACGCAAGCAGCACAAGCTCGCTGACCGGGAACTGACGTTCCTCAAGGATCCCGATCATCTCCCTGCCGACGGCGCCTGTGGCGCCTGCAACGGCAATGACGTATTTGTCTTTTTTCTGGAACATCTTTTCTAACCACGAAGCGCACGAAGGACACGAAAATAAGGACGAAGATAGAACGACAAGCAAACTTTATCCATTCTTCGTGCTCGTCGTGACCTTCGTGGTAAGCTTATGCTTTACTTTTCCACCAGGACTCTGAGCATTCTCCTGAGCGGCTCTGCCGCGCCCCAGAGGAGCTGGTCGCCGCAGGTGAAGGCGTTCAGAAACGTCGGCCCCATGTTCATCTTGCGCAGGCGGCCCACGGACACCGTGAGGGTACCGGTGACCGCCGCAGGGGTGAGTTCCTTCATCGTGATGTCACGCTGGTTCGGGACAACCCTCACCCACTTGTTGTGCCGTGCGATCATGTCCGTGATCTCATCGACGGGAACGTCCTTTCTCATCTTGGTCGTGAGCGCCTGGCTGTGGCAGCGCATGGCTCCGATGCGGACACAGGTACCGTCGATCGGGATCGGTCTGTCCTCGCGGCCAAGGATCTTGTTCGTCTCGGCCTGCCCCTTCCACTCTTCCCTGCTCTGTCCGTTCTCAAGCTGCTTGTCGATCCAGGGGATGAGCGAACAGGCAAGCGGCGCTCCGAAGAACTCCATGGGATAGGCGTCGGAGCGGACATGCTCGGCGACTTTCCTGTCAATATCCAGGATCGCGCCTGCCGGATCGTCCAAGAGGCTCTTGACGGAACCGTAGGCGGAGCCCATTTGTTTGAGCAGCTCGCGCATGTTATTGGCACCTGCACCCGAAGCTGCCTGATAGGTCATGGCGCTCATCCATTCAACGAGGTCCCGCTCGTAAAGGCCGCCCAGCGCCATGAGCATCAGGGATACCGTACAGTTGCCGCCGATGTAGTTCTTGATGCCCCTGGCAAGGCCGTCCTTGATCGCCTTCAGGTTCACGGGATCGAGGATGATGATGGAATCGCTTGTCATGCGAAGGGTCGATGCCGCGTCGATCCAGTACCCCTTCCAGCCTGCCTGACGCAGCCCGGGATAGACCTCGGTCGTGTACTCGCCCCCCTGGCAGGAGATGATGGTATCCATCTTCCTGAGCTCATCGATGTTCTTCGCGTCCTTGAGCGCCGGAATGTCCTTGCCGACATTCGGTCCCTTCCCGCCCACGTTGGACGTGGTGAAGAACACCGGATCGACGAAATCGAAATCTTTCTCTTCCCGCATCCGGCCCATGAGCACCGAGCCCACCATCCCGCGCCAACCGACAAAACCTACTCGCATCATCGTCTTGCTCCTGCTTTTCGTTTTTCACTACGAACTATGAACTCTTAACCACGAACTGCATCAAACCATCCCCGCCATCATGTCCCCCACTTCCGTCGTGGACATGCCCATCTTTCCGGCGGCCTGGCTCTTCATCTGCTTCATCGTCGCAATCATCGCATTCTCGATGGCCTGGGCCGACTTCGCTTCACCCAGCGAATCGAGCATCATCATAGCAGCGCCTATCGCGGCCATGGGGTTGATCACGTTCTGGCCGGCATACTTCGGAGCGCTTCCGCCCATAGGCTCGAACATCGAGACGCCCTCGGGGTTGATGTTCCCGCCGGAGGCCACGCCGAGCCCGCCCTGGATCATGGCGCCGAGGTCGGTGATGATGTCGCCGAAAAGGTTCTCCGTGACGGCAACGTCGAACCATTCGGGGTTTTTCACGAACCACATGTTTGCGGCATCGATGTGGTTATAGTCCCGCTTGAGCTCCGGGTACTGTTTCGAGCCCATCTCCTCAAACGCGCGGTACCACAGGTCGCCGCAATGGGTAAGCACGTTCCGCTTGTGGATGAGCGTGATCGGTTTTGCGGCATACTTCGGATCCGCGGCATTCCGCTTTTTCTTCAGCTCGAACGCATACTTCAGGCATCGGTCCACGGTACGGCGGTCGTAGACCATCAGTTGTGTCGCGATTTCCTCGGTCGTGCCCACACGCGTGGCGCCGCCGTGGCCCGTGTAGATGCCGCCCGTGTTCTCGCGGATCACGATGAAATCGATATGCTCCGGCCCCTTGTCCTTGAGAGGCGTCTCCACGTTGGGATAGAGCTTCACGGGCCGGAGATTGATGTACTGGTCGAGGGCAAAGCGTATCTTGAGCAGGATCCCTGCTTCGAGGATGCCGGGTTTCACGTCCGGATGCCCGATGGCCCCCAGGAACAGGGCGTCGAACTTTCTGAACTCATCGATCGCGCTGTCGGGGAGCGTTTCTCCGGTCTTTAAATAGCGCGCTGCGCCGAAGTCGAACTCCGTGAATTCGAGCCTGAAACCGCCCTTTGTCGCAGCGGACTTCGCGACTTTTACGGCCTCCCGGACCACCTCGGGTCCCGTGCCGTCACCGGGGATTGTTGCTATCTTGTAGGTCTTTGCCATGGATGATGATTCCTCCGCCTCTCAATTACGTAGACAGCGTTACGATATCTTCTTCAAGCCGAGCTTTTTTATGAGATCAAGGACTTGTTTCTCGTCTATTTCATCAGGATGATAGTCGATATTAACAGCCCCTGTCGCATAACTGGCTTCCGCGCCTGAAATCCCGTCCGTGTTCCTCAAAATCGATTCAATATCAACAGCGCATCCCGAGCAGGTGATCCCGTCCACCTTGAGACTTATCCGTTTCACCGTAATCTCCTCATGCTGCAGTTGCTGGTCCTCATTTCAATGCAACTGTCGTTTCCAAAAACGAAATCAAGTGAACAGCCGTCCTCGGGGAGCGCGGCGATCCCTTTTCCTTCATACATCGTACGGTCGAGGTTCAGGGAATAATAAACACAGGTATCGCAACATACGTCCCGTTCGCTTAAAGGCTGTCGGGCGTTCGTTCCGGATTTGCCGTTGAGGAAAGGCATGATCAGATGAGGTCTCAGATGAGATGAGCCTTTTTTCTGGTGTACGCCATCAAGCCGCCGGCCGCGATGAGTTCCTGCATGAAGGCCGGTACCGGAGCGACTTTGAATGACTTGTTCGTGGAGAGATTACGGATCACGCCCGCGTCCGCATCGACTTCGATCTGGTCGCCTTCCTTGATGCCGTCGACCGCTTCG
>JAWOJY010000192.1:0-13032 GCA_033854515.1 Nitrospirota bacterium | reverse complement strand
TCTCGACAACCTGATCCGGTACAATTTCAAAGGCGATCTCTATCCCGTCAATCCGTCTCACAGCGAAATCCTCGGCAGACGGGCGTACGCGAAAGTGACGGACATCAACGGCCCCGTCGACCTTGCGTTGATTGCCGTGCCGGCCCGGTTCGTGCCCGGGACCGTGAAGGAATGCTCCGACGCCGGCATCAAGGCGGCGGTGATCCTTAGCGCGGGGTTCAAGGAAGCGGGCAAGGAGGGCACGCGGCTCGAAGAAGAAATCAAAGCGATCGGCAGGGAGCGCGACATCCGCATCCTCGGGCCGAACTGCCTCGGCCTGATCAATACGGCCAACGACATAAACGCCACCTTTGCGGCCGGCATGCTCCCGAAAGGCAGAATCGCGTTTTTCTCCCAATCGGGCGCTCTCGGCATTGCGATCCTTGACTGGGCCATCGGGAACGAGATCGGCTTCTCGAAGTTCATCAGCCTGGGGAACAAGGCGGACCTCTCCGAGGTCGACTTTATCGAGTATTTCATGTCCGACCCGGACACGGACCTCATCCTCGGCTATATCGAAGACGTGGTGAACGGAAAGCGGTTCATCGAGATCGCGAAAAAAACGACAAGGACGAAGCCGGTGATCCTGCTGAAATCAGGCGGAACCATCGCGGGCGCGCGCGCAGCTTCTTCGCACACCGGCGCGCTCGCGGGCTCGGATGCGGCCTTCGATGCGGCCTTCAAGCAGACCGGCGTGATACGGGCGCAGGGGATACAGGACCTTTTCGATACCGCTCTCGCCTTTGCCCAAGGGAAACTCCCTGCGGGAAACGGGCTGCTCATCATCACGAATGCCGGCGGCCCGGGTATCATTGCCGCAGACACCTCGGAGCGGCTCGGTGTGAAACTCCCGCACATGACCAAGGAAAGCATCGAAGCCGTTGTACAGAAGCTCCCGCCGAACGCCACAATCTTTAATCCTGTGGACGTGATCGGCGACGCCACGTCGGAGCGCTACACGGCAGTGCTCGAGCAGGCGGTCAGGGACCCGAATGTGGACGGCATTCTCGTGATCCTCACGCCGCAGGCCATGACGGACGTGGAGAACACGGCCGGGGCGATCATCGATACGTCCCGGACAACGGAGAAGCCGATCATCACGGCGTTCATGGGAGAGACGCGGGTGCGCGAGGCGATCAAGAAGCTCAAGGGGGCCTCGATCCCGAATTTCTCCTATCCGGAACAGGCGATTAAGGCCTTCAAGCGGCTGTCCGATCATGCGGCCTGGAAAAAGGTCGCTGTGGAAGAGCTTAGGTGCGTGTCGGCCAATACGGGCCCCGTGCGGGAAAAAATCAATGCCTTCACAACGTCGAATAAATTCCAGCTCGCTGAGGACGACGCGGCCCTCATTCTGTCACAGTACGGCTTCATGTTTCCGAAAAAAATGCTCGCAAAGACATCGAAAGAGGCCGCAGCGCTGTCGTCCACGATCGGCTTCCCGCTTGTGATGAAAATTTCGTCCCCGGACATTCTGCACAAGACTGATGTGGGCGGGGTGAAACTCAGCATCCGCTCGCCGAAAGAAGCCGGGGACGCATTCATCGAAATCACGTCGAACGTGAAGCGCCACATGCCCCAGGCCTTCATCCAAGGCGTCACGCTCTACGAAATGGTCGCGGGCGGGAAGGAAGTGATCCTCGGCGTGACCTATGACCGCACCTTCGGCCACATGCTCATGTTCGGGTTGGGAGGCATTTACGTCGAGGTCCTGAAGGACGTTTCATTCAGAATAGCGCCGGTCACTCATCGCGACGCACAGGCGATGGTGAACGAAGTTAAGACATCGGCCCTTCTCCGCGGCGCCCGCGGAGAAAGGGCTGTGGACATCAACGCGGTGGTCGAGAGCATCATGAGCATCTCCTGCCTCGTCACCGACTTTCCTGAGATTCAGGAGCTCGATATAAACCCGCTTGTCGTGCGGGAGAAAGACGCCGTGGCGCTTGATGCGAGGATAATTTTTAAAAGATAGGGTCCAGGGACCGGGGGCCGGAGATCAGAAAAATGCAGAGACAAGAGGTAAAAGTCTAAGGGCATAGGAAAAAGAGGAGGGGAAATGGAGCCGAAAGCAAAGGGATTTAAGGGGCTGACGGTTTGGCAGAAGGCATATGCACTCACGTTGGATATTTATAAAGTATCTAAGAAGTTTCCGAAAGAAGAAATCTATGGATTATCATCACAACTGCGGCGTGCTGCGGTTTCAATCCCTGCGAATATTGCCGAAGGCTATGAAAGAAATCATCGAAAGGAATATGTGCAGTTTTTATTCGTTTCAAAAGGATCATTAGGAGAAGTGGAAACGCAGTTATTGTTAGCCAAAGATCTCGGGTATTTATCTGAAAGCGATTATTCGGCAATCGAGGGAAAAGAGGAGAAACAACACGATTGCTAAACGGGTTGATAAAATCTTTGGTCTGACTTTCACTGTTGGCGTTTGGACAAAGGGTTCAGGCCCTTCGTTACCGGACCCTGACTCCCGGCCCCTGGACCCTATCATTTTAAGGAGGTTTCCATGGTTCCCATATTCATTGCATCCAACACCGGCTACTCCGGCAGGACGTTCATCTCCCTCGGCCTGTCTCTGAAACTCATCGAGCTCGGCTACAAGGTGGGATACATCAAGCCCATCGGCAAGATACCGGTAAAAAAAGGAAAGGACGTCTTCGATGCCGATGCCCTGTTCATAAAAGATATGCTCGGCTTGAACGAGCCGCTCGAGGTTATATCTCCTTTTATTCTGAGCTACGAAAACCAGACATTGCTCTTCAGCGGCGGGGTAAAGGATGTAAAGAAGCGGATCATGACCGCCTTCCGTTCGCTCAAGAATAAGGACTTCGTGATCATCGGCGGGGCGGGGGACCTGTTCGAGGGCTCGCTCCTCGGCATCCATGCGCTCTCCCTCGTGGACGACATGAAGGCGAATGTGCTCCTTGTCGAGCCGTGGCGGGGAGAGCTTTCGGCGGACTCGCTCTACGGCGCGTATAAGCTGCTCGGAAAGCAGTTCGTGGGAGGCGTGTTCAATAAGGTGCCGATAAATACCGTTGGCCACGTGAAAGAGACGGTCCGGCCGTTCATGGAGAAGAAAGGCGTAAAAATCTTCGGCGTGTTCCCGAAGGACCACTTCCTCGACTCCATCAGCGTGCGGCAGTTAAACGAGATACTGGGAGGCAAGGTGCTCTGCTGCGAGCAGGGGCTTGACGAGTTCGTCGAGAACTTCTCCATCGGCGCCATGGACGTCGATAGCGCGCTCAGCTATTTCCGCAGGATACCGAACAAGGCCGTGATCACCGGCGCGCACCGCTCCGACATCCAGCTTGCGGCCATGGAAACCTCGACGAAGTGCATTATCATCACCGGCGGGCTCCAGACGAACGATGTGGTCATCGGCAAGGCGCAGTCCAAGGGCGTCCCGATCATCTCGGTGCAGGACGACACCTTCACCACCATCGATAAAATCGAAGTGAGCATGGGCAAGACGAGCATCCGCGAGAGGCGTAAAGTGGAGCGGGCGAAGGAACTGATCGATATGGAGTTCGACGTCAAGAGGTTTTTGAAAAGCGTGAAATAGCTCTAAATCTGTTCTGTTACGAAGGCACCAGGACGCGCATCTATTTAAGTCAGGAGTTTCGTGGATCATGATCCTTCAATGTACCGAAAATGATTTTGAGCAGATTTATGAAATTATCAACGACTCCGCGCAGGCGTACAAAGGCGTGATCCCTGAAGACCGGTGGCATGAGCCGTACATGTCCCGTGATGAATTGAGGCGCGAGATGGACGCGGGCGTTGTTTTCTGGGGATACGAAGAGGATGGAAAGCTCTTCGGCGTCATGGGAGTCCAGGACGTTCAGGACGTGACCCTTTTCCGGCACGCCTACGTGCGGACGGCATACCGGAACCGGGGCATCGGCGGAAAGTTCTGATCTCATTCCTGTACGAGCGCATGACCAGGCCGGTGCTCATCGGCACGTGGGCAGCCGCGCCATGGGCGGTCCGCTTCTACGAAAAGCACGGCTTTCGAATGGTCGCCCCGGAAGAGAAGAACCGCCTGCTCAAAAAGTACTGGGCCATCCCCGAGCGGCAGGTCGAGACCTCAGTGGTGCTCGCGGACCGGAGATGGTTCAACATGAATAAATAGAACTCTCGATTCAGACACAATGAATGCTGAATGGCAAATAGAGACAGAAAAAAGCATTCTTCCCATCCATATACATCGTGAACCCCCACAATAACATTTAACGAGGAAATCCCATGGACAAACAAAAGATCAGTGAAATCGTGAGCAGCCAACGGACGTTCTTCGAGACAGGAAGGACGAAGGACGTCGCCTTCCGCGTGGAACAGCTGAAGGCCCTCAGAAAAGTAATCGTCGAAAACGAGAAGTATATTTTCGATGCACTCAAGCAGGACCTTGATAAGCCGGCCTTTGAAGCGTACGGCGGCGATGTCGCGATCGTACTGAACCAGATCGATTACACCCTGCGGCACCTCAGGTCGTGGATCAAACCGCAGCGCGTGAAAACTCCCCTCGCGCTCTTTCCCGCATCAAGCCGCCTGTATGCCGAACCCTACGGCGTAGCGCTTATCATCGGGCCATGGAACTTTCCGGTCCAGCTCCTGCTCGCCCCCCTCGTGGGCGCCGTGGCAGCGGGAAACTGCGCGGTGCTGAAGCCGTCGCCCCTTGCGTCCCATACCTCGAACCTCCTCGAAGTCCTCGTCGGCGAAAACTTTGATCCCCGGTATGTGACCGTGGTCGAGGGCGGCGCCGAAACAGCACAGGCGCTCCTTGAAGAGACGTTCGACTATATTTTTTTCACCGGAGGAACGGCGACGGGGAGGCTCATCATGGCCGCGGCAGCGAAGCGCCTTACCCCGGTCACGCTCGAGTTGGGAGGAAAGAATCCATGTATCGTGCATTCCGACGCTCCGCTCGGGTATGCTGCGCGGAGGATCATATGGGGCAAGTTCTTTAACGCGGGCCAGAGCTGCGTGGCCGTCGATTATCTTCTCGTTCACAAGAGCATCAAGCGGGAGCTCCTGGAACGGATGAAGCAATACATCGACGCATTCTACGGCCGGGACCCTTCGGAAAGCCCGGACTACGCCCGAATCATCAATGATGCCCATTTCGACCGACTGTCCCGCCTGCTCGACCGGGGAAGAATACTCGTCGGCGGCAAGACGGACCGGCAGACGCGCTACATTGCGCCCACAATCATACTGGACGTAGCCGCCGGCGACGCCATAATGCAGGACGAGATTTTCGGGCCCCTGCTTCCGGTCATCGAGTACGACGACCTTTCCGAAGCCGTCTCCTTTGTTAACGCCAGGCCGAAACCGCTGGCGCTCTATTTTTTCTCACGAGACACGGAATGCCGGGAACGCGTGCTGCGCCGGACATCATCCGGAGGCGGATGCATCAACGATACGGTGGTCCACGAGACCGCAACGTGCCTTCCCTTCGGCGGCGTGGGAATGAGCGGCATCGGTAAATACCACGGGAAAGCGAGCTTCGACACCTTCTCACACAAAAAAAGCTTTCTCAAAGGCAGTTCACTCATCGACTTCACGCTCCGGTACCCTCCCTATAACGGCAAGCTCAAACTTTTCAGAAAAATTTTTTAACCCTTAATCGCTCTTTTCCCTTCTGTCGCAACTTCTCCATCATGTCGGAGATGCTCTCGAGGGCCGCCCCCCTCCTTTTGCCTTGACACGTCATTACAATAATGCTACTTTTTTGTTATGCTCGTGTACCTGAACGGCCGTTTTGTTCCAAAGGACGCGGCGCTCGTCTCAGTCTTTGACCACGGGTTCCTCTACGGCGACGGCATCTATGAAACCCTTCGCGCCTACCGCGGAACGCTCTTCCTCCTCGACAAACACCTCGCCAGGCTCAGACGTTCCGCAGACGCTATTTCACTGGCGCTGCCCGTGCCGCTCGAAAAAATCGGCGCGGCGCTCGAAGAAAGCGTGAAAGAAAACAAACTTGCCGACGCCTACGTGCGGCTCCATATTTCCCGCGGTCCGGGCGAGATCGGGCTCGATCCGGCCTTATGCTCCGCTCCCACCATGGTGATCATCGCCAAGCCGTTCACGGATTATCCCGGGGACTATTACGAGCGTGGTGTGACCGCGGCAATCGTGAGCACGCGGCGGAACTATCCGCGCGCGATCAATCCCGCGATCAAGGCGACGAACTTCCTGAACAACATCCTTGCCAAGATCGAGGCGAAAAAAATGGGCGCCTTTGAAGGGATCATGCTCAACTGGGAGGGGTTTGTCGCCGAAGGCACGATCAGCAATATTTTCATGGTCAAAGCCGGCGTGCTCTTGACCCCGGCGCTGAGCGTCGGCATTCTTGAAGGAGTGACGCGCGGGCTGGTGCTCGAACTCGCCGGGGCGGAAGACGTTCCGGCCCGCGAGGCCGCGTTCAGTCCGGAAGAGCTGCGAGACGCAGATGAGTGCTTTATAACAAACAGCACTGTCGAGATCATGCCGGTAACGGCCGTGGACGGAAGACGCGTCGGAACGGGCTCGCCCGGACCGGTCACCGCCGCGTTGCGCGCAGCGTACAAAAAAGAGGTCCTTACATGTTTGAAGACGCAAGCCATTTAGCCCGGATCTTAGACCACACCCTCGTGCGCCCCGACGCGACGTTTGCGGATCTGGCGGCGGCCTGTGGCGAAGCGAAAAAATACGGTTTTGCCGCACTGATCGTCAATGGTTGCTATGTGACCAAGGCCAGGGAACTCCTTGCCGGCAGTTCCGTCAGCGTCGGAACGGTCGTGGGCTTTCCGCACGGGGCATGCACCACGACGGTAAAGATCGTCGAAGCCATGGAAGCGATGAAAAACGGCGCCGGAGAACTCGACATCGTGACGAACATCGGTCACGTGAAGTCGGGCCGCTATGATCTCGTGGAAATCGACATCAAGAACATCATTGCAATGACAAAGCAGGTCATTCACAAGATCATCGTCGAGACCGGGAGCCTGACGTCCGACGAGATAACCCGCGTCTGCCAGATAGCCGTGCGCTCCGGCGCCGCGTTTGTCAAGACCTGTACGGGATACGGACCGCGCGGCGCTACGACCGAGGATGTACGTCTCATGCGCCAGGCGGTGGGGTCCATGTGCCGCGTCAAAGCGTCGGGCAGCATCAGGGACCTTGCTGCGGTCTCGTCAATGGTCGAGGCCGGCGCGGAACGCATCGGGACAAGCTCGGGCGTCTCGATCATGCAGGAGTTCCTGAAGACAAAATAGAAAGTGGCTCTGCGCGGTCATATGATCACGCAGCTTTTGATCGTCGCGCCGTTTGCTTACGATACCCGAAAGCTGAAAGGTGTTCTATGATGACGGTGACGACGGTGAGGATATGATCATGAGACTAAGAACGATTCTCGTGCTGGTACTCGCGGCCCTGCTCGTTGCCGGCTGCGCAAAACGCCGGACTGAAACCTCGATGAGTTCCTGGGAGATGTACAAGTCCTCCTCGATTGCGCCGGACAGCTTCGATGGAGCGTCCGTGGCCGTCCTCTCGGCCGTAATGATTCTCTACGATCCCAGCCAGGAGATATACCGGGAGGCGCTCTCCGGGCTCCTCTACGATGCGCTGCAAAGACAGAAAAACGGTCCGCGAATACTTCCGCTCAATGCGGTCCAAAGCGGCATCAACAAGGCCGAGATATGGGACGATTACAAGACGATGATCACCGACTACAAAGAGACCGGAGTTCTTCGAAAAGACGTTTTGACAAAACTGGGCCGGGCGCTCGGCGTGCGCTATGTGCTCCTTCCGAAACTTCTTCGGTTCCAGCAGGTTACCTTTGATCGTGTCGTCGTGCTCGGCATATCCTTCTTAAAAACCCGTGAATCGAGCGTGGACGTCCTTGCCCAGTTGTGGGACGTGCAGACCGGCGAGGTCGTCTGGGAAGGAGCCGGTGAAGGCGTGCTCTCCACCGAGGTCGTCCAGGGCAAGCCGGTAAGTTTCATGGTTGTGGCGCAGCATGCATGCGACAGTCTGGTCTCTCGCATGCCCTGGGCGCAGAAATTGCCTCCGCAAACCGGCCGGATGAAATGAAAAGGATCAATCTTTTTCTCTTTGCTGCGCCGCTAATTCTGAATGCAGGCGGGGATCAAGCGCAATCGTGGGACCCCTTGGTCCGTAACCGCCATGCCCCGGCCTTTTTGGGCGCAGCAGGCCGGGAACGGACGTCGCCCGCGAGGGCTCCGGCAGAAGGCCGGAGCATTGCCGGCACTCCTTTTATCTGGATGTTCAAACTTAAAAAGGTCATCTCCCCCCTCGACGGAGACCGCCACAAACTGGATGAATGGAACGTTCATCTGGGTGACTGCTGAGGCCTAGACAGGGGAAACAGGGTAACGGCGGGCATCCTCCTGTTTTTTGAATCCGGCTGGTATCTCGGAAACATCTGCAACGCGGCCAGAGGCGCCCACAAATACAACTTGCAGGCGGAAGAGGAGTTCATGAACGGCGCCCAGAGCCGGTACGGGTCTCATGGTAGGGGAGGTCAAGGGAAATGATATGCTCTCCTTTGCTCTACAATTCTGACCGTGAAGATGATATATCGTAAAAAAACCGGCTGTTGGAATACACCAACGCCGGTCTGTTCGTGATGAGGCAAGCGAAACGCGGGACGAATAGTTACAGTAAAGCCTGCTGGTACTGCGCGTCCTGCGACCTGGGCTGCATGTCCATCTCCGGGGGGCCGAGCAGAACCCAGCTCTGCGGACTGTTCAGGAGCTTGCTCACAATCTGCGCATTCAGGCCGTGACCCGACTTGTGCGCCACGATGTGGCCGATGATCGGCATGCCTGTGAGCGAAAGGTCGCCGATAAGGTCGAGTATTTTGTGGCGCACGAACTCGTCCGTGTAGCGCAGGCCTTCCTTGTTCAACACTGTTTCTTCTCCGAGGACCACGGCATTGTCCATGGAGCCGCCCTTGGCAAGGCCGTTGGCGCGAAGCATCTCGACATCGCTCAAAAACCCGAACGTGCGAGCGTCTGCGATCTCGCGAAGGAAGGCTTCGTCAGATGCCTGATAGTGGAGGCTTTGCTCCTTAAGCATGGGATGGTTGAAGTCGATAAAATAGGAAATATTCTGGCTCTCCGACGGCCAGACGGCAATCTGTTTGTTCCCCTCGCGAACGAAGACCGGCTTGATGATCTTGAGCGCCGGCTGGAGAAGCTCCAGGGTCAGGATGCCGGCGTCCGCGATGAGCCGGACAAAGGGCTTCGCGCTGCCGTCCATGATCGGGACCTCGTCTGTGTCGATCTCGACGTAAACATTGTCGATCAAGAGTCCCGCAAGCGCGGCGAGCAGGTGTTCGACGGTCTGAACGGAAACGCCGTTTTTGGTTAACGACGTTGCATAGCCCGTTGCACCGATGTTGTCTGCTGCTGCCTTGACTTCGGCGCCGCCGAGATCGGTGCGTACGAAGATGATACCCGTACCGGCGGAAGCCGGCTTGAGCACCATCCGCGCCGGCTTGCCTGTATGAAGACCGATGCCCTCGCACGATATGGTATTTTCAATTGTCCGTTGATGTCTAAGCATTTTTCCCCTTTCATCAGGACTTTAGCAATACCCGTGCCAGAAGTATTAAATATATAAACTCCAATTAAACAGACAGTTATGCTGAAATTTTTAGAAGTGTTATAGAAACTGTGTGTGTTAAAAATGTTACATCATGATGTGCTGTTGCATTTCTGCGACATTTTAACAGACTGAATATCATTATATAATTTAAAGATGCAGCCATTTATGAATTAAAACCGGAGAAACACGTTAGGAACGCCGGTTCGTCCCTTTTGAGTTCATCGAATCAACCCAATAACATCTGGGTGGTTCACAACATGTTTTTTCCCTTACTTTTCCATACATTTCATTGACATGAATAGTCGTGGTATGTTAGATTTAAGCAAGTTACGCATAAACGTAATTTTTCGGCACTTAAGGAGAGTGGATGCAGCCAAAAAAAATTGAAGAGCTTTATGAGCAGGCCATAGAAGCTTTCGATGGCCGTGACTACGAAAAAGCAGAGCGGTATTTTCAACAGATTCTGGATGAGAATCCGAGGTTCGCGGACATCCAGAATAAACTGGGCATCATCTACAACCAGACGAACAGGCTGGATAAAGCGGTGGCAGCGTTTGAAAACGCGCTGGCATCAAACCCGGGCTATACGGAGGCATCGCTCAATCTCGCGATCACGTACAGCGACCTCGGCCAATATGAAAAATCGCGGGAAGTGTTCGAGCGGGCCGCACGCTTTACACAGGCAAAGCAACAGCCGATGGATCCTTTTGTGATCGGCAAACTTGCCGACGAGCACCTCCGCGTAGGAAAGCTCTATTACGGTATCGGTCTTCTCGATGACGCCATCGAGGAATACCGAAAGGCACTGCGGCTGGCCCCGGCCTTTGCCGACATTCTCACCCAGCTCGGCATCGCGCTCAGGGACAAGGGCCACTACGATGACGCCATCAAAGAGTTTAATAAGGCCAAGGAGAGCAACCCCAGTTATATTCCAGCCCGGCTGCACCTCGGCATAACCTATTATTCACAGGGATTTTACGGGCTCGCCGAAGAGGAATGGCGGGAAGCGCTCGTTTTCGACCCGAACAACGCTGCGGTGAAGACCTATCTTAATTTCATAAAACCCCAAAATTCCTGATCGGAGCAGTGCATTGTGGATCTACTCGAAATAAGGGACCTCAGCACACATTTCTTCACCCGTTCAGGCATCATCAAGGCCGTCGACAATCTGAGCCTTACACTCCGGAAAGGCCGCGTGCTCGGCCTCGTCGGCGAATCAGGCTGCGGCAAGACCGTGACTGCCCTTTCCATCCTCAACCTCGTGCCACCTCCCGGCAAGATCGTTTCGGGCACCATCCATTTTGAAGGCAGAAACCTGCTGACGCTCTCTTCGGAGGAAATGCGGGACATTCGCGGATCGAAGATATCGATGATCTTCCAGGAGCCCATGACCGCGCTTAATCCGGTCTTCACCGTGGGCTACCAGATCGCCGAAGTACTCACGACACATCGGTCTCTGACGAAAAGGCGGGCGCGCGAGGCGGCGGTCGAACTCCTCCAATCCGTCGGCATTCCCGCTCCCGAGAAACGCGTGGACGAGTACCCGCACCAGCTATCGGGCGGCATGCGCCAGCGAGTGATGATCGCTATGGCCATTGCCTGCAAGCCGTCGCTGATTCTGGCCGACGAGCCTACGACCGCGCTCGATGTGACGATCCAGGCGCACATCCTCGAGCTGCTCGGCCGCATACAGGCCGAGATGGGCATGGCCGTGATCCTCGTTACGCACGATCTGGGCCTGATCGCGGAACGGGCGCATGAGGTCGCCGTGATGTACGCCGGAAAAATCGTGGAACAGGCGGAAACGGTCGAGCTCTTTGCTCATCCCCTGCACCCCTATACGAGAGGGCTCATCGCGTCGATACCGAAACCCGGAGAACCGGCGAAGACGAAGCTCCGTACGATCCCGGGCAGCGTGCCCCGGTTGACTGACCTTCCTACGGGCTGCGCGTTCACGCCGCGTTGCGACATCAAGACCGGGCGGTGCGACGAAGAGCCCCGGCTCATCGAGGTGAAAGCAGGCCATCTCGTGCGGTGCTGGGAGGCGGGTAAATAAACTGAAATCAAAGATGCTTGATGCACGATACAGGATACAAAATGAGGTCATTCTGCATCGGGCATCGTGGGTCAAGCATCGACAGTGCCGATTTTTATGAACAACGAGCTTCTTTTTATCGACAACGTATATAAAGTTTTTCCCGTAAAGGCCGGACTCGGCAAAACGCTCGAGGCCAGGGCCGTTGACGGCGTGAGCCTGAAGGTCGCCCGCGGCGAAGTGGTCGGCCTCGTCGGCGAAAGCGGATGCGGAAAGTCCACGCTCGGCAGGATCGCCCTGTGGCTGCTCGAGCCGACCTCAGGGACCGTCTTCTTTAAAGACAAGAATCTCGACACCCTCGGCAAAGAGGAACTCAGGGCGCTCCGAAAGGACATGCAGATCATCTTCCAGGACCCTTTCGCCTCGCTCAATCCCCGGATGCGGATCCGGGACATAGTGAGTGAGCCGCTCGTGATCCACGGCCTTGCCAGAGGCGGGGAGCTCGAAGAGTTCGCCGTGACACTGCTCGGAAAGGTAGGGCTCACTGCCGACGCCCTGCGGCGCTATCCGCACGAGTTTTCCGGCGGCCAGCGACAGAGGATCGGCATCGCTCGCGCCCTGGCGAGCAATCCGTCATTCATCGTCGCCGACGAGCCGGTTTCTGCGCTCGATGTATCGGTCCAGGCCCAGATTGTAAACCTCCTTGACGATCTGCGCAGGGAATTGGGGCTGTCGTTCCTGTTCATTGCGCACGACCTCAACCTCGTCCGGCATTTTTGCGACCGGGTGATCGTGATGTATCTCGGGAAAATCATGGAGCAGGCCCCTGCCGAGGAGATCTATAAAAATCCGTCCCACCCATACACCGAAGCGCTGCTCGCCGACATTCCCGTTGCTGATCCGACCGTGAAGAAGAAACACATCCTCCTCAAGGGAGACATCCCGAGCCCCACCGACATCCCGCCGGGCTGCAGGTTTCACACGCGCTGTATCTACCGCTTTGAGCCGTGCGACAAGATCGTGCCGCGCACAACCGATCTCGGCAACGGTCATTACGTCGACTGTCATCTTCGGGGATAGCGCTCCTGGGTTTTCCTCGATTACCATGAAGACAACGCCTGCGTTAGCCGCGAAAAAGCGCAAGGTTGCCCAAACAGACCGGCCTTTGCATTTTCATGTTTATTCCTGTTAATTCATGAAAATTTGTGGTCTCTAGTTTTTGCATTCTTAAAAATTTGCTCTTTCTATTCTCATCTCTGCAAAAGGTTGGAGCGCAAGGATATTCGTAAAATCAACAGGTTGCCATCTGGCACGGGAGATGCAATTTATCAGGCAGAGAAGGA
>JAWOJY010000191.1:0-12884 GCA_033854515.1 Nitrospirota bacterium | reverse complement strand
TTCTTAAACACTCAGACACCTCATACCATGATTTCGAATTTCTCGTTCGAAATTGCGTTTATACCGGCTCTATGACGAAAAGCGGCTGTCCGTATTCCACGGGCTGGCTGTTCTCCACAAGGATCTGAACGATCTTCCCGGCGGTTTCCGATTCTATCTCGTTCATGAGCTTCATCGCCTCGATGATGCAGAGGACCTGCCCCTTCTTGACGATGTCCCCGACCTCGACATAGGGCGGCTTGTCGGGAGAGTTCGCACGGTAGAACGTGCCCACGATGGGTGAAGTCACTTTGACCTGGTTCGTCTTCGCCGGTTCAGGCTGTTTTTCCGGCGCGGCAGGCCGCTCGGGCTCGGTGACGGCCGGCGCTGCCGGCGCCACGATCGCCGCAGGCGGATACTCCATACGCGGCATGGCGGGATGAAACGTGACGTCCCCTCCCTTGCGTATCCTCACTTTGACGCCGGAACGCTCGATCTCGAGTTCGGATACATCGGTGCCCTTCAACAGTTCTATAAGTTCCTTCAACTCTTTAAGGTTCATGTCCACTCCTTGAGAATACGTCATGAAGCACAGGGCATGGGGCTCGGAACTGACCTTTTCCCTCACGCTTTACCTTTTCTGCCCTATGCCCTTTGCCCGATAATGCCGAAGTTACCGCTTCACCCTCTCGATGAACGTGCCGGTGCGGGTATCGACTTTGATTACATCGCCCTCATTCATATAGAGCGGGACCTTGACCACCGCGCCGGTTTCGAGCGTTGCCGGCTTCGATCCGCCCGAAGCCGTATCCCCCCTCACGCCCGGGTCGGTTTTTTCGATCTTAAGCTCCACAAACATCGGCACTTCGATATCGATCGGAAGGCCTTTGTAATACAGCACCTTGATCTCCATGTTCTCCTTGAGGTACTTGATGCTGTCGCCGAGCTGAATTTCACTGAGATGGATCTGTTCATAGGACGTCGTATCCATGAAATACCTGTCCTTGTCCGCGGCATAGAGGTACTGCATCTTCTTCTCTTCAAGGTCGGGAAGACCGATCTTCTCGCCTGCCCGGAATGTCCTGTCGATCACGTTTCCCGTTTTCAGGCTCTTCATCTTTGTCCGTACGAATGCGCCGCCCTTTCCAGGCTTCACGTGCTGGAACTCAACGATCACAAATGGTTCACCTTCGATCTCGATCTTTAATCCGTTTCTGAACTCCGCTGTAGATACCTGCACCTTGTCCTTACCTCCCTCACTTTGTTTCGTCCATTTTTAAGATTTAAAATCTATAGTTCTCGGAAGCGTCGTCAAAACATGGACGCCGTTTTCCGTGACCATGACCATGTCTTCAATCCGCACCCCGCCCCACTCCGGCACATAGACCCCCGGCTCCACGGTAAAGACCATGCCGCTTTCCACCATGGCCTTCGACAGCGAAGATATGGAAGGTCCTTCATGCACCATGAGGCCGATGCCGTGGCCGGTGGCGTGGCCGAAATGCTTTCCGTGCCCGGCTTTTTTAATGACGTCGCGGGCGGCATCGTCAACTGCTTTACACGACACCCCGGGCCGGACACTTTTGATCGCCTCGGCCTGAGCCCGGAGAACGAGGTCATGAATTTCACGCTGCCGGGGAGACGGTTTCCCCACGCACACGGTCCTCGTAATATCGGAAAAGTAGCCTTCCGATTCCGCGCCGAAATCGATCGTAACGAGGTCTCCCCGCTTGATGCGTTTGCCCGTGAGAGTTGCATGGGGCATCGAGCCGTTTTTGCCGGAGGCAACGATGGTGTCGAAAGCAGGCCTGCGGGCGCCTTTTCCCTTCATAAGGCACTCGAGCTTGAATCCGAGTTCCCTTTCGGTGATGCCCGGACGCAGGTACTTCCTGAGTTCAAGAAACGATTCTTCGGCCCGCCTTATCGCTCTTCGTATGTTTGCGAGTTCGTACCCGTCCTTGTGCTGCCTGAGTTCTCCGACAAGGTCACTGCACCCGGTGAGCTTCAGCCCCAGCCTTTTGAGTTTCTTGAAGGCATCTACGGTAAGAGATGCCTCATCGAACCATAGTTCGTCGGCCCCGAGATGTCCCGCTGTCTCGCGGACCGCGGAGAAGTGATCTTTTTTTTGGATCCGCAGGGAAACGCTGTCCGTTTCCTTTCGCGCCTGGGTCTTGTAGCGGAAATCGGTTACGAGGCACGGTCTCCCTCCGGTCACGATAACGGACCCGGCGGAACCGGTAAAGCCCGTAAGGTAGCGCACGTCTTCTCGCCGGCTGACGAGCAGCGCTTTGATGTCCCCGGCTTTCATCCTCTTACGGAGCATCGCAATACGTCTCTGTTCCGGGCGGGTGATCATTTCTTTTTGTCGGTCTTCCCGGCCGCCGCAGCCGCTCTGAGGGCGAGCAGATAGCTGTCGACTCCGAAACCCGTGATCTGGCCGATGGCCACCCCCGAAATATACGAATGTCTCCTGAACTCTTCCCTCTTGTAAATATTGGAAATATGCGTCTCCACTGTCGGAATGCCGGCGGAAGATATGGCGTCCCGCAGGGCGACGCTCGTGTGGGTGTATGCGCCCGGGTTGATCACGATAGCCTGGTACACGCCCATTGCATCCTGTATTTTCTGGACCAGTTCGCCCTCGTGGTTCGACTGAAAGAAGGAGACTTCAACGCCCAGTTCCTCGGCGAGCGTTGACAAGCGGCCGTTGATGTCATCGAGCGTAAAGGTGCCGTAAATATCCGGCTCGCGCCTGCCGAGCAGATTCAGGTTCGGTCCGTGGATCACCAGAATTTTCATTCTCCCCCCATGAAAAATAAAAAACTGCCCGAGGCAGTTCACAGCAAAACGGCCGCAAAGGCAGTACCAACGATAGCTCAGAATTCTTTCAGCAGTTTGGGCGCGGACATCCGGAGGAGAAACCTGCCCTTACCGAAATTTCCGTCGGGCCTGAGCACCAGTACCAGAAAATATTCATCGTTGAGACGGCGCAGCATGACCATTGCCTTCTCGGCTATGATCGTTACTTCACGGGTAGAGCCGAGATGGGCGGTTTGAGACCCCTTTTCTATCTCCTTGAGGAGCGAAGAATACTCGACGGTCATGGACTGGAGATCGAGTTCACCGCTCACGGAGAACTCTTCGACCGGAATACCGTCGATCCCTATCACGAGCGCGCCCATTGCCCCTTCCGTACCGTTCACGACTTCTTTCAGGATATCGGAAAAAGGCATTTATCTCTCCTTCATGATGTTCTTCAGCCACTTTTCCAGCCGGTCGATCGTCTCCTTGCGGTCTGCCGGCACCGGCCGGATTTCAGATCCCGTTTTCATGCCCGAACCCTGGAACCCCGATCCTCCCGGAACAAACTCTGCCGGTTCAAACCGCGTTTCAGGCGGCTGCTCTAACACCGGGGGGACATCCCCTGCCGTCCCCGGGGCTTCTGCTGATGCCGGGGACATCTCGCCAAAAGGCTCATCGAGCGCAGGCAACGGTCCGGTCTCCATGCTTAACTCTTCTTCAACCGGTGCAGACGTTTCTGCGCCCGACGCGGGCGACAAGGCCTGACCCGCCGCGGCCCTTACCTGCTGCAACTTATTTTTAAGGCCCTGGTTCTCGGGGTTGTCCGCCAGCATGCGTTCATAGATGTCGATCGCCTTTTCGTAGAACCCCTGAGCAAGGTAAAGTTCGGCCAATGTATCGGTTGTAAAATCGTCCGCCTGTTTTGCGGTCTTCGGCGATTCCTCCGGCCCCCCGGAAAAAGTCGACGGAGCGGCCTCCGCGGCCGGTGGGACCCCTGCAGCCGACGGCTCCAACCTGCCCTGCTGCTCGTTAAGGGCGAAAGCGAAAGCATCCTCACGCCGCTCTTCGGCCTCTCCGGACACCGGCGCCGTCTCTGCAAGAAAGTCAAAACCGCTTCCGGCGGTCGCTCGTTCGGCGGCAGGCGGGGCCGACGTTTCGGCGTCGAGCGGTTCCACTACGAGAACTTCTTCGGGTTCTTCCTCAACCCGGCTTTTACCGGCAGCCCTGTCGGGAGCCTTCCGGGCTGTCGCCGCTCCCGCTCGCGCCGACGGTCCCTGCGCTGCACCCTGCTCCGGAGCGGATCGAGACAATAGCTTTGCGAGTTTACCGGAGACGTCGCGGCCCGCTCCCAGGTCGGCAACGAGCGAGGCGATCTCTTCATCTTTGGAATTGATCGACAGCGCCGCTTTATAATGAACAAGCGCGGCCTGAGTTTTGCCCTGGAGGGCGTAGAGGTCGCCGAGCTTTCTCTGGGCCAGGAGGTTGTCGGGGATCGCTTTTACGACTTCTTCAAGCTCTTTTTGCGCGCCGGCAAGATCGCCTTTTTCAAGCAGAAGTCTGCCCAAAAATGATTTGGCTGTGATATAGCCCGGGTTTTTTTTGAGGCCTTCCGTAAGAACATGGATGGCCATCTCTATGTCACCCAGCTTCTTGTATGCTTCCGCGAGCGGCACAAAAAGCTTGGACTTCGGATCCTTCGAAATACGCTCCGTCAATTTCCCTATTTCGGAGGTTTCTTTATCCATAATTAGCGCTTACGAAACATGCGCATGATTCAAAAAATTTTATCAAAAACAGGGGATAAAAGTCAAGGTAAAATCCCTGTGTTTGCAGCAAGTTCTACGATTTTGTCGATGACCCGGACTGCTACTTCCGTTTTCGTCATCATCGGAATATCAACGGCCGATCCGGACCGGTCTATAATGGTTACCGCATTCGTGTCGCAGCCGAACCCGGTCCCTTCCTGCAGCACATTGTTCACGACGATCAGGTCGAGGTTTTTGTCTTTCAGTTTCCGCACGGCGTTTTCCACCACGTTATCGGTCTCGGCCGCGAAACCCACGAGCAGCAGCCTGCCTTTCGCGCTCCCGAGCTCCCTCAGGATGTCATCGGTGCGCTCGAGCTGCAGCACCGGCGGCAACGAGTCCTTTTTGACCTTGCGGTCCGACAACAGCGCCGGTTTGAAATCGGACACGGCGGCGGCCATGATCACCACCCGGCTTTCGCCGCTGCTGGCCATGACGGCCCGGCGCATCTCGGCAGCGGTCCGGACTTTGATGACCTTGATTCCCGGGGGCGGCGTAAGGTGGGTAGGGCCGCTGATCAACGTGACGGATGCACCCCGTTCCCTCGCCGCTTGCGCTACGGCATAACCCATCTTGCCCGTCGACGGGTTGCTGATGAATCGGACCGCGTCGAGGGGTTCTTGTGTGGGCCCCGCCGTCACCAGCACGTTCACACCCGACAGTTCTTTCGGGGAAAAGAATGAGACGATTTCCTGTACGATCCCGTCGGGGTCCGCGAGCCTGCCCTGCCCGACCGTACCGCAAGCGAGCGGTCCTGTTTCTGGTTCGATGAACCTGACGCCCTGCTCTTTGAGGAAGCGGATGTTTCTCTGAAGAACGGGGTTGCGGTACATTCGGTCGTTCATCGCCGGAGCGATGACGATAGGGCACTCGAGCGCCATGACCGCGGACGTAAGGGCATCATCGGCGATGCCCGCGGCAATCTTGCCGATGATATTGGCCGTGGCCGGCGCAATGAGGGAAAGGTCCGCGTCATCAGTGGCCAAAATGTGACCGATGCCCGCTTTGTCGTGCTCGGCAAATTCATCGATAAGGACCGGCATTTCGCTCAGCGTCTCAAAAGTAAGCTTCGAAACGAACCGTGCGGCGTTTTTGGTCATCACGACGCGCACAACGGCCCCCTGTTCTTTGAGCCTGCGCAGGATATCCGCCGCTTTATACGCCGCTATACTTCCGGTCACGCCAAGCAGAATCCGCTTGCCCGATAATGTACTCACAGTGATCTCCAGGGCTACTCTTCGCTCTCCTCGACCCGTTCTTCTTCACCGGATGTCTCTTCCGGGGTTTCCCCTTCATCGGTCTCCTCGATTGCCGCCGCCCCTTCTTCTCCTTCTTCAGCCTCTTCGCCCTCGTGCTTCTCGGAGAGATAAACGCTCAACTCCTTGCGGATCTCCTCTTCCTTCGCAGACAACTCCTCTTGGAGCTTCGCCTGCTCGACCTGCTTCTCATACTCTTCCTTTGCCTTTTTCGCTTCCTCGCCGACCAATACTTTCAACTTGCCGGTCAATATCTCTTCGAGGGCAACGGTGCTGTCCTTGATGGACCTCGTGGATACCAACAGCGGCGAGCCACTCGACAACTGCCGGACCCTCTGCGCCGCGATGTGCACCAGACGGAACTTGGAGTCCGTGATTTTCTCGCTCATTTCTATGGGGAGGGTGACAATGTCCTCCGCCTGCAACAACTCTGCCATATCTTACCTCCTTCAAACGAAAGTGATTTATTATAAGAGACCTTCGATCCAGGCGCGGTCTATCAGCCTTGTCCTGCAGCGCTCTGCCGTTACGACAGCGCGCAGTTCGCTGAGCGCCCGGTCGAAATCCCGGTTCACGACTATGTAATCGTACTGCCGGTAATCCTTGATCTCGTCCCTTGCGCGGAGCAATCTCTTTCTGATCTCGTCCTCGTTGTCGGATTTTCGGCTGCGAAGCCGTTCTTCGAGGATCTCGATCGAAGGAGGCATTATGAATATGAATACCGCGTGGTCGTACTTTGCCTTCACCTGCTTTGCCCCCTGCGTGTCGATATCGAGGATCACGTCGATGCCCTCGTCAATCATGTCGTCGAGCACGCGTCTCGACGTTCCGTAGAGATGGGAATGCACCTCGGCCCATTCCGCAAAATCCCCTTCCTTGACCATGGTACGGAAGCGGTCTTCTGAAACGAAAAAATAATCCCTTCCGTCGATTTCTCCAGGCCGCGGTTTTCTCGTCGTATAGGAAACCGAATGGGTAAGGTTTTCCGTGGATTCGGTAATGGCCCTGCACAGGCTCGTCTTGCCCGCGCCGGAGGGCGCCGACACGACGAAGAGGAGCCCCGCTCTCGCCATCATACGTCCTCGCCGGCAAATCTCTGGGTGAGGGTCTCGACCTGCACTGCGGAAAGAATGATGTGGTCGCTGTCCGTAATGATCATTGCCCTGGTTTTTCTTCCCTGCGTGGCGTCGATAAGCATCTTGCGTTCCTTCGCTTCTTCCTTCAGCCTGCGCATGGGCGCAGACTCGGGGTTCAACACCGCCACGATCCTGGATGCCATGACCATGTTGCCGTAACCTATGTTTACAAGATTGTCCTGCATTTCTCACTCGATATTCTGAACCTGCTCCCGGATCTTTTCAAGCTCCGCCTTGATGTTCACCACGTTGAAAGATATCTCCGCGTCAAGCGCCTTGGCCCCCACGGTATTCACCTCGCGCCCCATTTCCTGGAGCAGAAAGTCCAGTTTTCTTCCCACGGCCTCGCTTCTGGCGGTATCGGCGAGCAGGGCGCGGAACTGCTTCATGTGGCTGTCGAGACGCGTCAGTTCTTCGGTGATATCAAGCCGTTCCGCCAGGATCGCGATCTCTTGCAAAACCCTGAGCGGATCCGGCTGCTCATTGAGGAGCTTCTTGAGATTGTCGGTCATTCTCTTTCGGGCGTTCTCAACGGTTATGGGCGCGCGGGAACGTATCCGGGCGGTAATGTCGTCTATACTGTCAAGCCGGGTCGAAATATCCCGCGCCAGCGCCTCTCCCTCTTCGGTCCGCATTCTGTCGAGTTCGTCCAGGGCCTGCGCGAGGCCGCCCGACAGCACCGACCAAACCGCCTCCAGGTCTTCCTTGACCTCTGCCGTCGTGACGAGGTCCTTGAGCCCGGCCACAAGCGCAAGGTCCACTTCTCCTGAAAGGCCGAACCGCGTTTTGAGGTCTCTCAGAATGCCGATATACTGTTCCGCGAGGAACTCGTCGAGGGCCAGTTTCTGAATTTTTTTCTCTTCGCCGTTCCGGGAGACCGACACATCGAACCGGCCCCTGAAAAACCGCTCTTGAACGATTTTTTTCAGCCTCGGTTCCAGCACGGCGAGTTCTCTGGGCGACTTGACCTGAATGTCGATGTAGCGATTATTGACCGAGCGCACCTCTATAACGAAGAATCCGCCTGCCCCCTGCGCTTCCTTCCGCCCGAATCCCGTCATGCTGCGTATCAACGATCCACCTCGTTGTAATGCAGCCTCCATGAAGCTGCAGAGTGATGAAATCGCCGGCCTGCGTCACAGCGCCGCCATTTATAGAGCAACTCTCATGATGTTCTCTTCCACGACAGGATGGAAATGGAACATCCTCTCGTACGCACCCCACAGGAAAATAACATCCTCGTCCCATGACGTGCTGATCTTCATTTTTCTTCTGTCCGTGTCTCTCTGGATATCGAAGCTGTCAGGTCCGAGCGGCAGATCGAGATCCCTGGCCTTGGTGACCAGATCTCTGCGGATCTCATCGTCCTTAAGCACTTGTGCCAGGCTCGCCTTCGTGGTCATCTCATCTTTCATCCTGGCGTAATCCATATACATGGGCACCAGCTTGTACCCGACGTGTACGACCAGGAACAAAAAAATAAACCATAGAAAGACCTTAATGCGACTTCTTCCTTCTTCGTTTCCCCAACGACTCATGATAATCCCCTCCCCGGCTGGGCTACTTGATCAGGGTCCCTATCCTTTCCCACCGCACCCACCGGTCCGCGCCGTCCCACGACCAGTAGATGATGAGGGCCCTGCCTAGAATTTTGTTATCCTTGACGAACCCCCAGACGCGGCTGTCCTGGCTATTGTCTCTATTGTCTCCCATGACGAACACGGAATCATTGGGGACGAGAATGGGGCCAAAGTTATAGTGCGACTGGTCATAGAGGTGCTGTATGAGGTGATCGACGTTGCCGAGGTGTTCATCATAGAGCATCACCCTGTCCGAAGAAGAACCGATCGCGTCGGATTCCGTCTCTTCCTGAACGCCGATGGGGGTGGCAGATACCGGCTTATCGTTGATATAGAGCGTTCCGTTGATGATCTGTATCTTGTCTCCCGGAAGGCCGATTACGCGCTTGATGAAGTTCTTGCTTTCGTTCTCGGGGTACTTGAAGACGATGATCTCTCCGCGCTTCGGCTGTTTCCAGGTAAATATCCTGGTATCGGTGAAGGGGATTCTCGGGCCGTACACGAACTTGTTCACGAGCAAGTGATCGCCGATCGTGAGTGTCGGGATCATGGAGCCCGAAGGTATTTTAAAAGCCTCGACTACGAACTGCCTGATGAATAAAGCCACGACCGCGGCGATAAGAAAGGGTTCTATGTACTCCTTATATATCGATTTGTTCTTTTTTGCTGGTGTGTTCGAAACTGACATCATTCCTCCAATGCCGTTGACCCTTACGGGTCAACAATAGTATAAAATTTGATGATCACGCGCAAGAACGCTGTCCGAGATCAACGCTCCATGCATCAGAAGGACAGCCGGTCATCTTACTCTCCCATCTTGAGCACGGCAAGAAACGCTTCCTGCGGGAGTTCCACGCTTCCGACCTGCTTCATCCTTTTTTTGCCTTCCTTCTGTTTTTCAAGGAGCTTGCGTTTCCTCGTGATATCGCCCCCATAGCACTTCGCCGTAACGTTCTTTCTGAGCGCCTTGACCGTCTCGCGGGCGATGATCTTCGACCCGATGGCCGCCTGGATGACAACTTCATAGAGCTGCCGCGGGATGACCTCTTTCATCTTTTCCGCGAGCTGTCTCCCCCGGATCGGCGCCTTGTCGCGATGCGTGATGAGCGACAGAGCGTCCACGGGTTCTCCGTTCAGGAGCATGTCGAGCTTTACGAGGTCCGACTCGACATAGCCCGTAAACTCGTAATCAAGCGAAGCATAGCCCTTGGTCAGGGACTTGAGCTTGTCGTAGAAATCCATCACGACTTCGTTCAGCGGAAGATCGTAACGGATCAACACCCTGTCCTTGGTGATATAACTGATTTCCTTCTGAACCCCTCTTCGCTCCTGACACAGGGCGAGCAGCGATCCGACGTAGACGTCGGGCGTAATAATCGACGCGGCGATAAACGGTTCTTCGATGCGCTGGATATCCTGGATCTTGGGGAGTTTTGCGGGATTATCCACCATCACGATCTCGCCGTTGTTTTTTGTGACCCGGTAGATCACCGTCGGCGCCGTGGTAATGAGCGAAAGCTTGAATTCCCGTTCGAGCCGCTCCTTGATGATCTCCATGTGGAGCAGCCCCAGGAACCCGCAGCGGAAACCGAACCCCAGCGCCAGGGAAGTCTCAGGCTCATAAATGAACGAAGAGTCGTTCAACCGGAGTTTTTCGAGCGCGTCCCTCAGGTCTTCGTAATCGTCGCTGTCCACCGGGTAGATGCCTGCGAAAACCATCGGTTTGACTTCCTTGTAGCCCGGTAGGGGTTTTTCCGCAGGCCGGTCCGCGTCCACGATGGTGTCGCCGATCTTCGCGTCCGCAACGCGCTTGATTCCCGCGATGATGTATCCTACCTCGCCCAGTGAGAGCTCCCCTCTCTCCGCCATCTTGGGCGTAAAGACCCCGACGGACTGGACCTCGTAAGTCGCCTTCGTCGAATAGAGCATGATCTTCTGCTTCGGCCTTACGGTCCCGTCGACCACGCGAGCGAGGATCACGACGCCCTGGTAGATATCATACCATGAGTCGAACACGAGCGCCCGCAGCGGCCCGTGCTCGTCGCCTGCCGGCGCCGGTATGCGTTTCACCACCGCCTCGAGGATGTCCTTCGTCCCGATGCCTGCCTTGGCGCTGGCCGGAATGGCGCCCGACGCGTCGAGGCCGACAATCTCCTCGATCTGCTTCTTCACGCCTTCGACGTCCGCGCTCGGGAGGTCGATCTTGTTGATCACGGGGATCATCTCGAGGTCGTGATCGAGCGCAAGGTAGGCATTCGCGAGCGTCTGCGCTTCCACGCCCTGCGAGGCGTCGACCACGAGAAGCGCGCCATCGCATGCCGCCATGCTTCGTGAGACCTCATAGGTGAAATCCACGTGGCCGGGAGTGTCGATCAGGTTGAGCACATAATCCCTGCCGTCTGAGGCCTTGTACTGCAAACGGACTGCGTGCGCCTTGATGGTAATGCCGCGCTCCCGTTCGAGGTCCATGTCGTCGAGCACCTGACCGCCGCCCGCTGCGGCCATTTCCCTGTCCGAAAGCGCTCCCGTGTATTCGAGGATTCTGTCGGCAAGCGTCGACTTGCCGTGGTCGATATGAGCGATGATGCAGAAATTCCTTATATTCTTACCCGTCATAATGCGCTATGAACGTTTTCCCCTTCTCACATCCCACGATTGCTTTCAGAAAATGGGCGGCGCTGAGGAGCGACCTTTTCCCTCTGAAACGCCACTGCCGCGGCGCCGGTCATCCCAGCGTCGTCACCAAGCAGGGATGGTACGATTTCGGTGCGGGCCGCGGGGACTTCGAAGGCCCTTTTTCTGACCTCACTGCGCAGGGCATCGATAAACAGGGGCCACGCTTCCTTGACGCCGCCTCCGATCACGATCATTTCGGGGTTGAATATGTTGATCAGGTTCGCAATGCCCACGCCGAGAAAACGGCCCATATCCTTCATAACGCTCACGGCGAGAGGGTCGCCCTCCCGCGCAGCTTGATAGACCTGTTCAGAGCTCATTTCCCGCGCCGGCCGCGCCCCTTCTCCGGCCGCTTCGCGGTAGCTTTGAACGATGCCGCGTGCGGACGCGTACATCTCGAGACAGCCGGTATTGCCGCAGGAGCAGGGTCTGCCGTCCTGCACAAGGGTCATATGACCTATTTCACCGGCCATGCCGTCGGCGCCGTGCCATATTTTATTGTTCAGCACGATACCGCCGCCGACGCCCGTGCCCAGAGTAATGAGGATCATGCTTCCGATGCCGCGCCCTGCGCCTTGCCATTGTTCACCGAGGGCGGCCGCGTTCGCGTCGTTTTCTATGAAAACGGGCACCCCCAGTTCCGATTCAAGCTCGTCTTTGAGCGGAAGATTGTTCCAGTCGGGGAAGTTGGGCGACTTGACCACAATCCCTTTGTCCATGTAAATGACGCCCGGGGCCCCGACGCCCACGGCGACAATGTCGTGGCCGAGTTGCAATGCATGGTCTTTATGCTTTTTGATGATTTCGATCAGTCTTGAGACGACCCTTATCCTTCCCTCGGACGCACGGGTTGGTTCTTTGCTCTTGTCGAGAATGCGACCGTCGGAATCCAGAACCGCTGCTCTCAGGTTAGTGCCCCCGAGATCAACGCCTATTGCTGCACGGCCCACGCCGCCCTCCGTAACCGCTTAAATTTCATGAATATTATTCAGAATTTGTAATATAACATACTGTTTTCGAAATGTAAACAATATTATTGATCTTGTGTTTTATTTACTCTTCTACGGCATTTCCCCGAGGAAACTGAGAGGAGTTTGACAAAATAACGGACAAGGATATATAGTATGGTACCTTGAAAAACGCATCGTCCCGGACGAGGAGGCGGACAGAAGGCCCTATGAAAGTATATCGGTACAAACCGGCACGTATCCTGATCGTCCTGTATGTCCTGATTTTTCTTTTGTCCTGCGCCGTGCCGCAGCCCTCCCTGGCTCCCCGTCGGACGGAATTCGAAAAAAGGCCCCGGCCCGCGATAAGCATCGCGGAATTGCAGATACAGATCCATTCCCTGATCAACAAAGAGCGGCAAAAACACGGCCTGTCGCCCCTCGCCTGGAATGAGACGCTGAGCCGCATCGCGCGGAAACACAGCCGGGATATGGCGAAAAGACATTATTTCAGCCATTATTCCCCGGAAGGCCACGACTTCTCGTATCGCTATAAACAGGAAGGATATCAATGCACGGTTCCGGCCGGGGCGAACAACTATTATACCGGCGCCGAAAACATTTTCCAGAACAACCTCTATGACAGAATCACCACGGTGAACGGCGTCAAGTATTTCGACTGGAACTCTCAGAAGAAGATCGC